>JALVDO010000685.1 GCA_027008975.1 Saprospiraceae bacterium
AATGGATATTGCGGTATACTTATGAAGGGAAAAACTCTTATCGTTTTTATTTTGTTTTCGTTTGCGAAATTACTTGTTTATGGGCAGTCCGGGCAAGTTGATGAGCGTAACTTAGGGCAGTTGCCTGAGAATGTCGAAAAAGTCGAAACACTAACAAGCCTTTCTTGGAAATACAAATCAACTGACCCTGAAAAAGCACTGCTCTACGGAAAAGAAGCACTCAAAATAGCCAAACAACTTTCCAATCAAAAGTTAATTGCAGATGCCAACCATACCATCGGCATGATTCACTGGTATAAAGGCGATTACCAGAAGGCCTCCAAGTATTTCTTCGATGCACTTTATATTCGAGAAATCATTCAAGATAAGCTCGGACTTTCTAGGTCATACAATAACATAGGATTATTGTTTTTTAGGCAAAAAGATTATGAAAAGGCGTTTCGATATTATATGGATGGGCTGAAAATCAGGCAAGAGCTTAAAGATAGCACCGGTCTGATTTACTCCTATAATAATCTTGGAGATGTATTAGTCGAGCGAGGACTACTCGAGGATGCCAAGAAGAATTATTTCAGGGCTTTGGAGATTGCAAAGGAAAAAGGACATTATCGAGGAGAGTCTTTTGTTTTGTACAATTTGGGGAAAATTTATAGGATTGCCGCCAACCCTGATTCTGCAACCATCGTCTTGCAACAATCACTTGATATTGCCAATGCGAATAATGAAAAGGCCCAGGTGGCCAAAAGCCTTACTGAATTGGCATCTATAGACTTGAAAAGGGGAGATTATGAGGCAGCGTTGACCAAGGCTCTCGAAGCAAAGAAAATTAGTACTAATTTGGGTTTGAAAGAGTCTTTAGCAACTGCTTACGCAGAAATTGCCAAAAGCTATGCCGGCTTGGGGGAGTACCAAAAGGCTTATGAGGAAAATGTCCATTACGGGGAGATTTCCAGCGAATTGTCCGATGCCGAAATTGAAAAATCGCTAAAGGAGATTCAGTATAACTATGAAGATGCCAAGGAGAAGCTTGCGCTCTCTGAGAAGGTCAGAAAACTGAGTAATAACGGCTTGATTTTGGTGGGTATGGTATTAGTTATGGCGGTTATCGCCGGCGTTTCTTTGTTTTATCGCTACAGAAATCAAAAACGAACAAATGAGCAATTGCGAGAAAATAATGAATTTATTAAGCGGCAAAATGATGCTTTATTGCAATCCAACTCTGCCTTAGAACAATTTGCCTATGTCGCCTCCCACGACTTGAAAGAACCATTGCGTAATATCAATACCTATTCCTTTTTATTGTCTGAAAACATTGGGGACGACGTTAAAGAGAAGGCGAAAGTTTATTTAGATCTAATCTCTGCCGGTGCGAAACACATGAATGATTTGTTGCAGGGGATTCTCGCTTACTCTCGCTTGGCGAGAAGCAGCCAGGCTTTAAATGAGTTGGTCGACTTGAATAAAACCGTGCGTAATGTACAGGAAGTACTTCGTAATAGCATAGAAGAAAAAAACGTCATATTTGAGATAGACCATCTGCCGGTAATCAGGTCGAACAAAATGCAAATGCATCAGCTGTTTCAGAATCTGATAAGTAATGCCATTAAATTTAATGATAAGGCGCAACCAATCGTTCAGATTCGCTATGAAATCAAGACTGATGGACATCATTTTTATTTTATCGATAATGGAATTGGATTTGATGAAAAGTTCAAAAACAAGGTGTTTCAAATATTCCAGCGACTGGAAGGGCGGAAGTATTCCGGGACAGGGGTTGGAATGGCAATCTGCAAAAATATTGTAAACCAGCATAATGGAAATATTGAGGTGTCTTCAATACAGGGTGAAGGGACTACTTTTCATGTTTTTATCCCTTTTATGGATCCTTCTGAGAATGCACTTATTTTGTAGACAGGGCTTTCTCATAAAAACAATTCTCATTTATT
This sequence comes from Saprospiraceae bacterium, assembly GCA_027008975.1. Classification (GTDB taxonomy): domain Bacteria; phylum Bacteroidota; class Bacteroidia; order Chitinophagales; family Saprospiraceae; genus JALVDO01. The sequence continues at coordinate 1,947 of JALVDO010000685.1, forward strand.
TAGTCAAGATAATTGTACCAATGATGCAAGACTCAATTTTTTACTTGACAAGATTAGCCTTTTTTCTGACAGGATTAACAGGATTAACAGAATTTTTTGCTTTGCAAAAATTTCTGCTGCTGCCTTGAGCTTATGAGAAAACCCCTT
>JALVDO010000686.1 GCA_027008975.1 Saprospiraceae bacterium
AATAACTCCCTCATGCTCGTTACCGCTTTAAATACTAAAATAGGCTACGACAACGCTGCCAAGATTGCGAAAAAAGCATACAAAGATGGTACGACGTTAAAAGAAGCCGCATTGGAGTTGGGCTTACTCACGGAAGAACAATTCGATGAATGGGTGCGACCTGAGGATATGATTGGCGGGTTGAAGTAGTACAAAAAAATTCAGGTGACTGTTTCCCACAGTCACCTGAAAATGATGTTACAAATTCACACGGCCATAACGGACACCATCTTCGTACTTGACGATGAAGGCACCTTTGAAGCCTTTGCTTTTTGCTTTGCGCAATAAGTCTTTGGCGGTGGCTTCATCAAATGCTTCTGCCAATAATACACGGGTGATGTTTTTTTCAGTTAATTTCTCTGTATCGAGTCGTCCCAGGTCGGCTACCTTTTGGAATTTCGCGTGATTGGGGTTGAACTTACTAACGGCAGTCAATTGCACTTTGTAGTAAACACCCTGATACTTTGGTGCTGAGGTGACGTACTCCCTGTTATCTGCTTTTGAAGTACCTCGTGCAGTATAGGTCACGCCTCCCTCCGCAATAATTGTTCCTGTTGGGGCATGAGGCTGCTTACCATCGATGATTGTCGGTGGCACATAGACCGCATCATCGGGAATGCCCTCCTCATTTTCGTTGGGTTTAACCGGAGTAGCCGGCTGGTCATCTGCTTCCGTATAATAATTGGAACGCTCCAAATAGACCGACTCTCCATAAGTGAATTTAGAGGAGTTGTCAGTAGAGAAGCTGTAAGTCTCTTTATAATATCCGGGGCTTGATATTTTTAGCATATATTTTTTATTGGGCAACACCTTAAAGGAGTATTTCCCATCGGAAAAATCTTTATCTAATAGTAAATTTTCCGTTCCATCGTCGAATATCTGATAGAGGGAAACTGTAATTTCGTTAATAACTTTTCCGTCGACGTTGTCCTTGACATCGCCTCTGACAACGTATCCGTCAGCGGCGGACTGAAATTCAAAAATATCGGTATTACGCGTCGTGTTTTTAACACCTCCAAATACCCTATTGGATACCAAAAAACCGTTGTTGGCATCGCCCGTTTTCCTAAAGAAAAAGTCATCTGCACTGGAATTGACCGGGAAGCCCATATTGACCGGATTTGCCCAGGTCGTCTCATTGCCCTGTGATTTAAAAATATCAAAACCACCTACCGTCGGATGTCCATTGGAAGAGAAATACAGGGTTTCGTTTTCAACATCATAATAAGGTGTCATTTCATCACCAAGCGTATTGATAGTCGGTCCCAAATTAACGGGGAAGGTAAAGTCGTTGTTATCCAAGCCCAAATCTCTTACGGCAAACCAAATATCCATACCTCCGCGCCCCCCTTCGCGGTTGGAAGAGAAGAATAAATATTCCTGACCGTCTTTTTCGATGGAATAAGGCTGCGTAATCGTCACACCTTCCATATTGATGTAGTCCGGCAGGCGCACGGGTTCGCCCCAATTGGCATCCTCTTTCATAGAGACAAAAATTTCACATCTACTATTGATATGATCCCACTTGGTATCGTCGTTACAGACTGTAAAGTAGAAGCGTTGCCCGTCTTGAGAGATGCTTCCATTGGCATAATGCCCATTGGAAATAACCGGAAAATTGCTTGGAATCGAAGCTTTTGACCACTCATCGCCCAGTCGCTTAGAGAAGTAAATCCTCGCGTTTCCTCCAATTGCGGAAGAAAAATATAAGAAGTCAGATGTTACAGCATAAGGGGCAAACTCATCGAAATTGGTATTGATACCTCCATTGGGGTAGGAAATTTTAATACTCTTATTAGGCATAGTCGATAGCTTTTTAGCCAATTCACAGCCCTCGATTTCGGTATTCACCACTTCCTGCAGGATAGCCTTCCCATCACCGGTGTATTTTTCGATAAAGGATTTGAAGGCTTTAATTGCCTGTTTGTACTGTCCATCCTGTTTGAGACTCCGAGCATACTTTAGCCCGACCAAAGGATAGGACTTAATCTCATCTTTTACATTTTGATAGGCTTCGGCAGCCTTGCGATAATCCTTCAATAAGTAATAGGCTTCTCCTGCTTTGAAAATCAGGTCTTTCTTCCTCTTCTTCTTATTCCATGCCATCTCGTAAGTCTCGGCTGCATCGGAATAATTGCCTTCAGAAAATTGTTGCTCAGCAGTCTTTCTGAGCTTTCTCCAGCTCTGTGCGGAGACAGTGGTTGTTCCCAAAAGGAAACAAACAAAGAGTAGTGTAATTTTATATAACCTCATCTTTTAAATTGTTTTGGTTTTCGATATTCAAATATTCTTCAATCACCGGTGCAAAATACCGGTGCTCCAATTGTAAAACTTTTTTGCCAATAGCCTCCGCGCTATCTGATGGCTCCAATGGGCAGGATTTCTGAAAAATAATCCGCCCCTTGTCGTACTCTTCATCGACGATATGAATTGTAATTCCGGACTCCTGCTCATTCGCCGCTTTTACCGCCTGATGCACGTGACTACCATACATTCCTTTCCCACCGTACTTTGGTAACAAAGCAGGATGGATATTAAGAATCCGGCCGGGGAAATTTTTAACTAAATACGGGGGAATCAGCCATAAGAACCCTGCCAAAATAATGGCATCAATCCGGTAGCTATCCAAAACGTCCAATACCGATTTTGAATGGTAGAAGGATTGCCTTGTAATAACCAGCGTATCTACGCCATTCTCAGATGCCATTCTCAAAACCGGAGCCGTCTTACGGTTTGAAACGACGAGCGCCACCTTTATATTTTGATGATTGGTAAAGTACTCAATTATCTTTCGTGCGTTACTTCCCGTTCCGGAAGCGAAGATAGCAATTTTTTTCACAATAGAGGAGTTACTTGCCGCCTGTTCTTATTTTCCTAAACTGACTAGCGTAAGTGGGTGATATCTGTGACATGACGGTAATGACTTTATTCTGCTGGGGAATGGTGCCATTGATAAATATTTGAATGATTTCAGAGCGTTTTGTCTGACTAAATACGCTTAGCAACATAGAGTTGGGATACGCCCTGTTCACCGACTTGAGTTTATCAAACACAGAAGCTATAATCGCTCTTGCCGTATTGACATCTCTGTGTGCCAAATCAAGTCCTTGACGATGATATTCGTACCAAGCCACCCTGAAATCTTTCATTCGTGGTGATAGTAGGTTTTCAATCAGCCAATATCTGTTTTTGCTATTAGAGGCCGCACTCCACCCCTTATCGCCGACCGGCTGGGGAATGGTATTGACAATATCCTGTGCCTTTTGGAAATACTTCTGCCCACCCAGACGCGAAAAAGAATCGTAATCCAATCCCAATATCAGGTAAGCATAATAAGCTAAAGTTGCCGAAAGGTTGTCCGAGTAACTATTCTCATTAAAAACAATTGGCTGAAATTGCTGAAAGGGAATAATGACATTTTTATCCAAATGATTAATTAACGGAGTCGCCTGGCTAGAGCCAAAAATAGGACGGGATGCTTGAATGGCAATATCTCCCTTATAAATGTCCGTTCCGGCAATGTCATTGATGGTGATAATCAGTGAGCAGTCGATGCGTTCGTCCTGATCGAAAATATCATTCGTCCATTTGTGGTCGTTCATGAATTCGGTGATGGTCTGTTCCAAGTCTTTAAATACCTGAGGATCAACAGAGGTCAACTGTTGTCCATTGACGGTCACCTTGCACTTGAGCTCCTGAGCAACCAAGCTTGGGAAGCCCAAAAAAAATATAATCAAAAATAAAAATATGTTACGCATGAAAATCTATTTTTATAAAATCCCCACCAACACCTCAATAATATCCTCTGCCACTTTTTTCTTTGATTTTAACTCAAATTCCTGCGTATTATTGTCTGAATGGATGATGGTTATTTTATTGGTATCAAAATTAAACCCGGCATTTTTGTCCTTTAGTGAATTAAGGACGATAAAATCAAAATTTTTCTTCTGAATTTTCTTTCTTGCATTGGCGATTTCATCGTTGGTCTCCAGAGCAAAACCCACCAATCGCTGATTGGCTTTTTTCATCTTTCCCAGCGTCTGCGCTATGTCCGGATTTTCGACCAATTCGATGGTCAGATTGTTATTTTGCTTCTTGATTTTCTTATCGGCTGCCGTTTTGGGGCGGTAATCAGCGACTGCAGCGGCGAGGATGGCTGCATCGCATTCAGGAAACAGAGCAGTTGCCTGCTCGTGCATCTCCTGTGCCGTCTGTACCCGATAAATAGTGACATTGGGGTGCCGGCTATCTTGTGCCGATGGTCCCAACACGAGGGATACGTTGGCGCCTCTATTGGCTGCTGCCTCGGCGAGTGCCATTCCCATCTTTCCCGAGGAGCGGTTGCCAATGAATCGAACCGGATCGATGGGTTCGTAGGTCGGTCCTGCCGTCATCAAAATATTTTTGCCGGCAAGGGAGCCACCGCTGCGGAATGTCTCCTCGATAAAATCAAAAATATGCTCCGGCTCTGCCATTCTTCCCTGCCCAATCAGTCCACTTGCCAACTCCCCCTCCTCCGCCGGAATAATCCGATGACCAAAAGATTCCAGCCTTTCCAAATTAGTACGGGTGGTCGGATGGGCATACATATCCAAATCCATCGCCGGGGCGACATACACGGGACAACGAGCTGAAAGATAGGCAGCGAGGAGCAGGTTATCGCACTGCCCGTTCGCCATTTTGGCAATAGTATTGGCGGTAGCGGGAGCGATGATATAAGCATCTGCCCACAATCCCAATTCGACGTGATTATTCCAGTTATCTGTATCGATAACGGCTGTCAGTACGTCATTCCCGGAAAGGGTAGAAAGGGTTAATGGAGTAATGAAAGCGGTTGCAGCAGGGGTCATTATTACCCTTACTTCAGCACCGGCTTTCTTGAATAAACGGACGAGGGAAGCAATCTTATAGGCTGCAATACTTCCCGTGATACCGATTAGTATTTTTTTACCGTGGAGGTGGTTCACCTTGACATTAAAACTTTACTGGCGATTTTCCTTCTTGCGATAGTATATCTCACCATTGAGAAACTCCTCGAGTGCAATGATAGCCGGATTCGGAAGGCGTTCGTAGAATTTTGAAATTTCTATCTGCTCCTTGTTTTCGCTTATTTCTTCGATAATATCTGAAGAAACGGCAAACTCTTCCAGTTTTTGATGCAACTCGTGTTTCAAATCGACCGTTAATTGGTCTGTTCGTTTAGCAATGATAGCAAGAGACTCGTAAATATTTCCGGTAGGACCGGCGATTTGCTCCAAATCTCTTGGTTTTGCATTTGGGTCAATACCCTGTACTCTATTTCTGATATCAGCCATTTTTTAGCTCTTTTAGTCTTTTTCTAGATTTTGATAGCATCTGTGCCACCTCTTTTTTATATGAACTATCTTTATAGCGATTCAAAAACTCATCAGCTTTTTTCTCTGCTATATTGAATCTTTCTTCCTGTTTTTGGATGAAGCTGTTTCCGGCTAGTAAGAATGCAGACTTGGCAATTAGATACCTGATTTCCATAGCATTGCTCGTTTCCGGATAATCTATCAACACATTCTCAAAGGTCTTGATAGCCGCCTCGTATTGCTTCATATTATAATACAGCTTAGCCGCTTCAAATTCTTTGCGCTCCAGCTTAGCACGAAGTTCATCTATTAAACGATTACACTCAGCTACATGTTCACTTCCCGGGTATTTATTAATAAACTCTTGAAATTCATCAATCGCCTTAATAGTACTGGACTGATCCAGCCGGAAGGTCGGTGACATCAGATAATTGGAGTATGCCGACATGAATTCCGTCTCCTCCTTATACTGGCTCGCCCCGTAAGTGCTGGCAAAGTTCTTAAAGTAATAAGCTGCCAGTAAATACTGCTCGGTATAATAATAAGTATAAGCGTATTTATAATAAATCTCTTCGGCTTCTTTCTTGCCACGATAACTCGCCACAATCAATTCATAAAGTGATTGCGCCTTGATGTACTTGCCATCATCGTAATACTGATTGGCTTTTTCGAACATGAGTTTAGGGTCACCACTTGCCCTAACTTTCTCAAACTCGCTCTTACAGGAGGATAACGCCACCCCCATTATCAATAGTATAAATAAGTACTTCCTTTGCATAAGTGCGCAAAATTAATCATTTTAACAGGATGATGCAAGTTTCCTTGCATGCTATCTTAACAAAGAGGCAAAAAAAAGATTAAAGGTTGGTAATAAATAGTTTAATTTTGCACCAAAACTCATAGTTATGTACAAAAAACACCTCTTCCTTTGCTTTATCATCATTTCCTCAATATCCCTATCTGCCCAATGCTGGAATTTGGTTTGGGAAGATAATTTTGATGGCAACAGCTTAGATCTCACCAAATGGACACCCCAATCAGGTGCCGGAGGTTGGGGAAATAACGAGTTACAATACTACACAGACAGGGCCGATAACATTCAGGTCTCCAACGGTACCCTGAAGATAATTGCTAAAGAAGAAAATTATATGGGCAGCAATTATACGTCGGCGAGGTTACGGACTATCAATCAGGGCGATTGGATATACGGCCGCTTCGAGGCACGACTCAAAACGCCTATCGGCAAAGGGCTGTGGCCTGCTTTTTGGATGCTCTCAACGGATAGCCCGTATGGCGCATGGCCGCAGGGCGGCGAAATAGATATTATGGAACTGGTCGGGCATGAAGCAAACATTTCCTATGGGTCATTTCACTACGGCACACCCGGAAATTTGCAGACGCAAAGTACCGGCTACACCCTCCCAAGCGGCACTTTCCATGATAATTTTCATACTTTTACACTAGAATGGGAAGCCACAGAACTCCGATATTATATCGATGGTACACTCTACTTCACCGGAACCAAGGCAAGTGTTGCGCCCTACAATTGGCCTTTTGATCAAGAATTTCACTTCCTGCTGAATGTCGCTGTCGGAGGAAGCTGGCCCGGCGCGCCGGATGCCACTACTACTTTCCCTCAAATAATGGAGGTGGATTATGTACGTGTTTACCAAATGCTATCCGACATTCCCGTTACCGGAAAAGACCTCGTTCTTCCCTATACGACCAACAGCACCTATTCTGTCCCAAATATACCCGGTGCGACCTATACTTGGTCGGTTCCAACGGGAGCGGGCATCACATCCGGGCAAAACACCCATCAAATAACCGTTGATTGGGGCAATCAGTCCGGAAATGTTTTTTGTGAAATAACAAGCACCTGCGGCACCAGTACCTCCTCAAAGTACGTCACCGTATCCATCAACATGTTATCCAACTCCGACTTTGAACAGGATTTCACTAATTGGCGAACCAGGCTCGACAACGGTGCCAATGCCAACTTCAATATTGTAACAACCAACGTACACGGTGGGCAAAAGTCCGCCTGCATCGACGTATCACAGACAGGAATAAACAACTGGGACATCCAACTTATCCATCAGGGATTGGCCTATGAAAATGCAACGGATTATACACTTTCCTTTTGGGCAAAAGCCGACCAAAACAATAGATCAATGACCGTCGCCTTTATCAACCCTAATACTTATTCCCTCTATAACGCAAGGGCGTTCACGCTCACTGACACCTGGCAGCAATATACCTATGCCTTCACTGCTCCGTGTGCGGGCGACGTGCAGATGAACATCGACCTCGGACAATACACCGGCTCTTATTGTTTAGATGATTTTCTCTTTACCAAAAGCTCGCTGCTTCCAGTCTCCCTCCTTGGCTTCAAGGGGACAGTTACTGACAAAAATACCATCCAATTAAGCTGGCAAACCCACTTTGAAGCAGGGAACAGTTATTTTGAAATTCAACGACTATCCGGAGCGAAATGGCAAGACATTGGCAAGATAGAAGGACTAAACAACAGCACTCAAATCCATCATTACCGCTTCGTTGACCGGTATCCGTCTTGGGGCAATAATCGTTATCGGCTCCGTCAGATCGATGAGGATGGAACAGCGCATTACTCTAATGTTATTTCCGTTTTCCTTCCGGAAAAATCAATCCGTATCTTCCCCAATCCGGCGACGGCTGAAATTCACATAAACGGCATCAACGAAAGGGAGTCCGTTTCATTTGAAATTTTCGATATTCAGGGAAGGGAGATAACAAAAGGAGCAATAAAACAGAATACGATTCCAGTACGGAGCATTCCCAACGGTATCTTTGTGTTAAAGCTAATGATTGGTAATAGGGCAGAGCATTTTTTGGTACTGAAGAGATAAAAAAAACTCATCACCCGGACGAATCCGGATGATGAGTT
>JALVDO010000687.1 GCA_027008975.1 Saprospiraceae bacterium
ACTGAAGGCGTTGGATGGTCTCGAAGGCGAACATCATGGGCTTGCCGATGTCGGGGTAACGGTCTTCTACGATGGTACCATCGAAGTCTATTGCTATTAGGAGGGAGTTTTGCATGTTATTTGTATTAGAGAATTGCCAGTTCTGGTAGAACTGGCAATTCTAGCCTACCAGAACTTCCACCATGGTTTTTTCTTTTCCTGAGCATATCCGCCATATCCGTAGCCATATCCGTAGCCGTAACCATAGCCATAGCCCTTCTTTTTGTTAGTACCATTGAGGAGCATTCCCATATTGGGCAATCGCTTTTCGCGATACAATTGCTCCGCTATGCTCAACATGCGTTTATCTAGGAAATGAGCCCTAACGACAAAAATACTCAAATCCGCGTATTCACTAAGTGAGAGGGTATCTGCTACCATGCCCACCGGTGCGGTATCAATCACGATGTAATCGTACTCTTTTTTGACAAGATCCATTAGGTCTTTAATCCGTGGATTCATCAATAACTCTGCTGGATTGGGTGGAATTTCACCTGAGGGGAGTACGTGCATATTCGTTACCTCATTGAGCCGGACAATGGCATCCTCGATATTATATTCATCATCAATTACATAATTGGTAACACCCCGGCTCCCCTTGATACCCAGATACTGAATCACCTTGGGCACCCGCAAATCCATTCCGATTAGCAAGACTTTCTTACCTGAAAGTGCCAGAGAGGCCGCCAGATTGATTGCAACAAATGTTTTCCCTTCTTTACTCGTAGTCGATGTAATCAATATTGTATTGCCCTTGTCCCGTTTGGTAGGAAGCATAAAGCCAATATTCATCCGTAAAAGCCTAAAGGCTTCTGCTACGGATGTATTTTTTTCGAGTGCGACCAGATGTTTTTCCGATTTTACCTCCGGAATTTCACCAACGAAGGGTACATTAATTTGATCCAAATCCTTTTTGGTATGTACTTTGACATCCATCAACTCCATGATGAAAAGAATAGCTGTCGGAAATATTAACCCCAACAATAAGCCAATCATATAGAGCACTTTCTTTTTGGGCTTGATTGGTTTTTTTTGACCATAGGCGTAATCCAACACCTTCGAATTGGAGACCGTGACAGATTTTGTAATGGCTGTTTCTTCTCGTTTTTGGAGGAGGTAGAGGTATAAGTTTTCGATAATTTGTCTTCGGCGTTCTATTACCCGGAATTTCCGCTCCTGTTTCGGCATGGTACGGATTCTGGCATTGAAGTCATCAAACTGTTTTTGTAGATGATTAAAGGTGATTTGCAGGGAACTTTTGACATTATTTAGACTTGTAGTCAGATTCTCTCGCAGACTGGTAATTTGCGCATCGAGATTGACAACAGTTGGATTTTGAGGTGTAGAACCTTTCAAAAGCCTGTTATGTTGCAGTACAAGTGTATTGTAGTTATTGATGAGGGACTCTATGCCCGTATTGGAAATACCCAGGTCTGCCGGTAACAAATCGGTATTGTCCTTGTGCTTCTGGAGGTAATCGATGACAAAATCCACCAAACTCAGTTGATTATTTACTTCGCTCAGACTCCCTCCAACTTTGGTCACTTCATCCAAAAAAGTACCTGCTTCAGCCGATAAATCCATTAAGCGGTTTTGGCTTTTGAAGTTTTCGACATTGGCGTCGATTTCGCTCAGCTCGGACTTTATGATTTTTAGTCTTTCATCGATAAACCGGAGAGTGTTTTCAGATACCATGTTTTTATCCTCAATGGCATCCCGCTTGTGTTGCTCCATCAAATTATTGAGGATATCAATGGCGCGCTTGCTGTTAGCATCGTTTATTGTCAAGCTTAGTACATCCGCCCATTCTTCTAATTTACTGACTTTAATTCTTTTATTAAGTGACTTTACAATGTATTGAATTGGTCTGACTTCAATTTTGATTTCGCGCCCAATATAATTCTCGACATTTTGATTGGGGGTGAATACTACATCGCCAAAGCTGAGTTTAACTCGCTCACCAAAATTAGCCCGAAGGGTATCGGGCGCAATGACATTGTATAAATCAAAGGATGTCTCGGATTTAATCGCCATTTTGTAGGTGG
>JALVDO010000688.1 GCA_027008975.1 Saprospiraceae bacterium
GAAATCCGTCAAAGCTTCCTGCCCGCCCACACGAAGCAGGCAGGAATAAATTTACAATCTTCTAATAAAACAAACCGGACAAATCGTTTGAAATGAACCAATGGTGCATTTAACACCGCCAGTACTCCTCCCTAGAGGCAGCTATTTGGTCAATCCCTAAGGCAGCGAACATTGTAGCCGAATTCCTTGAAGTTGTATTGGTCGAACGCATCTTTCCACATGTAGTATAATATCAGGATTCTCCCAGAATCAGAGCTAAGCGCAGTCTCAGTCGATGACCACCATGTCAACCATTTACCCTGATCGAAGAAAGAACCAAATTTGTTGCGGTAACCTCCGGGAAGACCGGAAAGGCCGCTGGCATCAAATTCCGGGTCGTTTACCAAATCATCATTAACCCATAGTGCTGCGTTGCCTGCCATTTTACTGCCCGTATTAACCCCTATTCCTCCCAAAAAATCTACCAATGTTGTCCACTCACTTCTAGAAGGCAGGTGCCACCCCGTAGGACATACGCCTTGCGTACTTTCTATAAGGGTGTATTGCATTACCTCATCCCATTGATACATGCCACCGTAGGTTGCACAATTGGCAGCATCGTTACTGTAGCAGTATTTTTCTATAATATTATTGTTGATTTGGCTAGAATCCCCATTAATCATAATCCCTATATTCAGATTCTCCGCCATCCAACATTGTCCGCCTATCTGCACAGTGGCATAGCTTTGCCCATCATAGATGAGCGGGTCACCGCATACCCAAGTTGAAGAGTTAGAGCCGGGTTCTATTTTGCCGTTTAGGGCGAGGTTGCCAACAAAAATCCCATCTTTATCATACGTCCCGTTCATCGTCCATGTACCTATACCATTATTGGTGAAGGTAATCCCGCTATTGATCTGAAAAGTGCTACCTTCTGCAAAGTTATAGTCAGTCGAATTGGTTGCGGGTACAACACAATCGGCAGCTATGGTGATTTTTTGTACGATATGTGATGGCGGTGCTTTGCCTGTACTCCAATTCGATGCATTGTCCCAATTATTGTCTGTTGTACCGTTGAAGGTGTTGTCCTGTGCATTGAGGGTGATACCTACCACCAATGCGAAGATTATAGTTGTTATTTTTGTATACTTCATTTTTGTTGTTTTTTTATGTTACCGTAGAATTGACAGTTCTCAGAGAACTGTCAATTCTACCACTATGAGAACTGTCAATTCGAGGTTACTATTAGTTGGCTGTTATACTGGCCTTGATTGATGTCTATAATATATATGCCCGGTTGCAGGGATGATATGTCTATCACTGACTTAGGGCTTTGGCTTCTCAACACCTCTTTTCCTCGCATATCGTGAATGTTAACAGATTCCACTGGCATATTGAAAGTGATGGTTTTGGTAGCCGGATTGGGGTAAAATGAAATGACACCGCCATCCATTGTCACCGAAGTAATATTTGAATAGCTAAATTTCCCATCCGAATCAACTTGTTTCAGGCGGTAATAATTAATGCCTCTTGCCGGATTTTCATCCAATACCTTATAGTAGTGAATGGCATTGCTTTCCCCTTGAGCCCTCACTCGTTCAAGTGCCGAGAAAGTCATTGCATCCGTGCTGTGCTCAACCATAAAATAGTCACTATTTTGCTCTGAAGTGGTCTGCCATGTAAGTATGGCCTGTCGTCCAATTTTTTTTACATCGAAGTTTAATAAGGCGACCGGCAAAGTGCTATTTGGCCCGAATATCGTTACCTTACCCGGTGCTATTAAGCCATAATCTATATGCCACCTCGTCGGCATTCCGGAAACGGCACTAAAAGTTCCATTCAATGTGCCTCCATATCTTATAATCTCAAACATATCGGCATTATCGGGCGAGTAACCGTCCAAGACGATGTTTAACACCCCTCCTAACGTCACATTACCCGAAACATCTATTTGGTCGTGTCCGATACCGGCTCCCATCAAATCTCTTAATTCGCACTTATAGGTGGCGCCATTACCCAATGTAAAATCACCCGTTATGGTAATTTTTCCCGGTGAATGCCCCGGGCTTATCCTGCCATCGTTCAATACGATACCCTTGTGGA
>JALVDO010000689.1 GCA_027008975.1 Saprospiraceae bacterium
CTTTGGCGGTAAATCTCTCTCTTTCAAGAGACTCGCATTATGAAATCGAAGACCAAATAAAAAAATCTGTGAAATCCCGTAATCTGTGTAATCTGTGATTCTGACGATGGAGGGGGGAGGCGGGGAAATCGGTGAAATTGGCGGAATCGGTGGAATCGGCGAAAGCGGCAGAATCGGCGGAATCGGGGAAAGTGGTATAATTTGTGTAAATTTGTGTAATTCGTGGACATCCTCTGCGCCAATGCGTAATTTTGCAAAAAAAATTAACTTTGCCTCGCCTCGCGGGCTGATTTGGGCCTTAAGGATGTCTTGTATATGATACGGAAAGGAGTAATTAGCGAAATTGAAAGAGAATTTGGCCGGGTGTCTGACCGCCTGAGTGAGCAAGTCATCAAGCAGTTTGGGAATGATATTGGTGGCCGAGAAGAGGATATTAGTGCCGGATTGAAAACAGAGTTGACGCTTAATTTGTTGAATAACATTAAAAAGCGGTTGAATAGAAAGACCATTAATAATGTCCAGTTCAAGGTGGAAGTGTTTAGGAAGAAAACTGAAAGCATTACTGGTGCTGATCTGGGCTTTGTCCTCAAGATTGTTCATGGGGAAAATGTGGTGAAAAAAGGATTTTTAGCACAAAGCAAGGTTTGTGATAAGAAGAAACCTAAAAAAGGCAATTTTTACTACTATTGTCCTCCTCGAGCTGCTAATGTACATAGCAATGTCTTGAAGCAAGCAGATGCAATGTTGAATTACACCTCGGATTCTTTCTTTTTTTTGTACACAAAAGATGGCGTTAAAGTGGTCCCTGCTTTTTCGATTAAGCTTAATGGCAAAAGAGGAGTCGATACCAGAGATTTTTATTTTAGACATTTTAGATTCTTTATGAAAGATTTTTTCAAGTGCTTTGTTGGGGATCATAAAGTTGGCAAGATGATGGATTTTGGTGAGAAACACCTGTTATCTGACGATTTTATGAACGATCAATTTGTTTATTTGATTGATATTGAAGCTAAAATTATCAAGTAGTGGTAATTTGAAGATAATCCTTCACAAACCCGTTACCAATGCCTTACAAGGAAGTTACACCACAACTCCCCCTGAATAGGGGAATCCGGCATGCCATTTTGTGTTTTGGAAGGGTGCAGTTGGTAGTAAGAATTAAAAACTGAGCAAATGCCAAGAAGACGAAAAATAAGAATGGAAGAGGCAATAGTTTTGTTAGTGCTAATGATTGTAGTACTTGTGGTGATTGTGAAAATAATTCTCAGGCTTTTGCCATTCATTTTGATCGGTGGGGGGATTTATTATTACTTTAACTGGCAGAACAGGAAATTGGCTAAATATAATAATGACTGGAATGCATTCTATCATAATGAATTGAGGGGGAAATTGAAAATAGCTGCCGTCGTCGTCCCTGTTTCATTTGGGATAGGATATGTTGGTTATCTGAACCATCAAAAGCAAGAGAGGGCAAGAATTGAAAGGGCACAGGCAGAGGAAGAAAGAATGAGAATTGAAGAGGAGAAAAAGCAATTAGAACTCCGAGCTAAAAAAGATAGCTCACAATTCTATTTGGATTTAGCGACAAAATACTTTGATAGAAAAAGGTATAGGCAGGCAATTGTGAATTTAGATAGTGCGATTTTGGTATATCCGGAAAATTATGATGCCCGATTCAAAAAAGGAATAGCACTCCAAAAAATGAGAAGGTACCGAGAAGCAATTGATGTGTTAGATGAATTGAGTGTGAAAACAAATCAATACGAAAGTGATGTGCATTTAATTAAAGGGCAATGTTTTTTGAAATTGAAGAAGAAGGAAGAGGCAATTGTCGAAATTTATAAGGCGTCTGAATTGGGAAATGCCAATGCCCAAAAATTGTATGAGAAAGTCAACCCAATAATCAAAGAAATTATCGGCTACAGGACAAGATGTTGTGACGGAACAACGAGTTATTCAACAGGAAGAGGAACTTGCTCACATCATGGAGGTGTATGTAAGTGGAATGAACCAATTTATCGAGAGAGGCGGAAATACCAAATTGTAAATCAATAAAAAATGAGCCCACTCCGAAAAGTC
>JALVDO010000690.1 GCA_027008975.1 Saprospiraceae bacterium
CCCCATTAGTCCATTATCCATGAAATTGTAAGAAATGGTAAGCCCGGCGATAAAATACCAGTCGTGAGGGTTGTTGTCTCCTCTTGGGGTTCCTGTCGGGACTAAAACCGGAGGATGTCCGGTTAACTCGCCGGTGCGATTGCTGAGATTGGCAGCGAGAATACCATTTTCTTTAAGCAGGTCATCGTAGTTCATATACGTACCTCCGACATCATCGAGATAATCGGTAAAGGTCAATCTCGCTCCCAGCTCAAAGCCGAGTGTCCAGTTTTCGCTCATCGCGTATTTAACACCGGCACCGAAGGGTATTGAAAAGGCGATGATGCCGTATTTTGCCGGTCTTCCGGAAATGCCCTGTCCCTCTGTGCCAATATCGCGCAATGCTACGCGGCTGCCTAGATATTCTGTCGTCGGGTCGTAATAACTACCGGCGATGCCGCCATAGATAAACGGGGCAAACATATCGGTATTATTGTAGGGATTAAAGCCGCCAATATTCCACTCTGCGCGAAGGCTACCTTCGATAATCATGGAGGCAAAACTCAAATTGCGTTTGCGGACTTCTATCTTAGGAGCATTGGCGTCCGTCCCTGAAAGGTTGGTGTATAATCCTCCCAGCTTAAAGGATAGGTTTTCATTTCGGTTGTAACCGACAAAAAGCCCACCTGCAAGGTGTGACTCCTTCAGAAAGAGGCGCTTGGAGTTATTGCTCAAATCCCCGAGATAATTACTTACTCCTCCCAACAAACCCACTTCAAAGTACTGGGAAAAAGCACACAGAGGCAGTAACAGGAGAATGAAAAGTGTAATTGTTTTATAATTCATTTTTTATCGATATTTGCTTTGGAAGACCAACTCTCAATACCAACGCAAATCTAAAACAGAACATTGTCCTAAGTGCTCTGTCAAGATTAAGGAATGTCATTTCCGAAGGGGATTTGAATAACACGCAACTTTCATTTTCTCACTTTATCCGGTATCAAACTCATCGCTCGCTCGCTGATTGCCGTAATACTTAATGAAGGGTTTACACCCGGATTTGCAGAAATCATCGAACCATCGCAAACATACATGTTTTCGTATCCAAAAACCTTGTTATTTTTATCAATTACGCCTTCTTCTCTATTTTCCCCCATAACCGCGCCACCCAAAATATGGGCGGTGGAAGGAATCCCGGTTAAGGTTTCGGTAAACATCACCATAGGTTTGCCATTGATGATTTTTGCGTATTTATGGGCAAGATTATGCACTTCCGGAATAAATGCCGTCGGATTTTTACCTTTCTCAATTTTTGAACCGATACCGAAAAACTTTTTACGAAGTTTGAGGGTGCTGTCAATATTTTGCATAACCGAGAAGATAGATGCTTGTTTCCCAAAATCCCGAACAAAAATGATTTTCAACCACATTAGGGGTGCCGAAAATGGAGTAATAAGTAGCTTCAACAACCGTAACAAGAAATTCCTTTCGCTAACCACCGGAATCACGAGAAGCCGCCAAAACCCCGAACCTTTACCATATCTTACCGGCTCTGCGCTGCTATTCTCGTCAAGTTCGATAATTGAACCAATGGCAATTCCGTCCGACATGTCTTTATTTTTATCGGTGGTCACCGTAAATATCAGAGCTTCGTTATTCGTCCGGATATTATCACCTGTTTTATCACTCAGATTCGGTAAATTTTTCTTTTTTTGCTTCAGCAATAACGGAACCGTTCCCAGTACACCACCCGAAAAAACCACACCCTTTGTGAGAACGCTTTGCTTCTTTTTAAAAAATTTAGTCGAAGATTTATACACAACTTCATAACCGGTTTTTCCGTTTTTCCCGTCGAGCGGTATGATGTCCGTAACCTTGTTTTCTGCAAGAATTTCGGCTCCTAATTGTTGTGCCAGATACAAATAATTTTTATCCAAAGTATTTTTTGCATTGTGCCGGCATCCGGTCATGCAGGCACCGCATTGAATGCATCCGGTTCTCGAAGGTCCTTTCCCGTTGAAATACGGATCGTCAACCGTAACACCCTTTTCTCCAAAATAAACAGCAACTTTTACGGGGCTGAATTTATCCTCTA
>JALVDO010000691.1 GCA_027008975.1 Saprospiraceae bacterium
GGACAGATTCAGTGCTTTTTTTGTCCCCAGCAGGACGGGAACCGACTTTAAATGGTTTTTTTTATCAAAATCCTGATCCTGAATGGCATAAATTATATCAAATCCTGCGACCCAAAACATAACGCCAAAAGCGTACAATATCGGAATGGAATCAAAGCCTCCACCGGCAGCAAGATAGGCTCCAAGAGGTCCCAACCCCAGCCCTGCTCCAAGTACAAAATGGCATAACCATGTGAATCTTTTGGTGTAGCTATAGCCTAAAATAACCATTAGTGCAACGGGTGAAAGGTAAAAAACTCTGCTGTTAATAAACCAAGTTGCGAGGATGAAAAGTAGCGAATTAGCAACTACGAATATCAATGCAGAATGACTGCTGATAACACCCGCAGGAATCTCTCTGCTCGCCGTACGGGGGTTGAGTGCGTCAATCCTTCTATCCAGGAAACGATTGAAACCCATTGCTGCATTCCGGGCAAAGACCATGCACAACAAAATGAGAAAAAAAATGCGGGCATCAAAGGTGCTTCCCTGCTCCAAATAAGCCAAAAAGAATCCGACAATTGCGAATGGCAGTGCAAATATCGTATGTGAAAACTTCACCAAAGACAGGTATTCTTTCATGTGTTTATTTTTTTTGTAAATACTTACCCCCCTCATGATTTAAATCAGAAAATGAGGAATGGCAAATGGATTATGAGCAAATTGAATATCGAACACCGAACAAGGATTAACCCATACGGGCAAGCTGATTTTAGAAGTTGTAAACAGAAAAAATTTGATTTACAAGAATGATTTGGTAAATCTGAAATCATCAATCAGCTTGCCCGTATGGGGTGTTCCTTGTTCTTAAATCAAAAAAGGTGTTTCCTTAAATCTAGCTCAGTTTTATAAGCATACCTCCACGTCCGTATGGACGATCTTCCTTTTGCTAGAGCTCCAGACAGGCTCGGGGTATGCAAAGGAGAAAAATCGCTAACCGATATTGAATGCAATATCGGTTAGCGATTTTTGAAATTTATGAAGTATATTATGTTTCTACCTTGCTACCTTTAATACTTTTGTCGTCCTTATTTGTCCGGAAGCGATTAAAGAAAGGTAGTAAATACCATCAGGTGCATTACTGAGGTCAATACTCGTCTCGCCTTGTTTGATGTTATCCAGCGTTTTGGTGCTGATGATTTTTCCAAGGACATTGGTAATCACCAAATTGACATCTGCCCGATCTGACAAATCAAATCGAACTGTAAATAATCCATTATTTGGATTAGGCATGACTGCCAAATTCTGCACAATATCGACCTGCTCCTCCGTAGCGGTATTAATGGCATTGCCAATGATGAAGTTGTCAATATCCAACCAAACATCCGAACCTGACAATCCGCTTACAGCTCGGATTCTAACGCTAATGGCTTCACCTACGTAGGGCGTTAAATCAATACTTATTTTTGTATTCTCAACAGAAGGCACCTGATTTTCAGACGTGATTGCCATAACAGTGGTATAGTCAGTGGAGCAGAAAGGTGCAATCTCAACGATAAGGGAATCTCCATCAACCAGTTCGTAAGCTTCTACCCCTGAAAAATAAAGCGAGTACCTGTAGTCAAAGTGAAGGGAGTCCCCTTCGGCAATGGTACCATAAAATGATGTTTGGAAAGATGCCTCCGGATTGAAGTCGTAAATATTCGATCCAAGGTTGGCAGAGGGATTGCCGTGTGAACCTGCACCATACCAGTTGAAGCTACTCGTCCATCCTGCCGGAAGTCCGCTACTCTCAAAATGCTCAATGACAGGTAAATTATTCACTTTGGAAATGGAGATGGTGGTCGTGTCGTTCAATGGATTTTCATCATTAAAAGACCCCCATATTTTCAAAGTGTAACTGGCTAAATCCGTCGTATTGATAGCCGTGTTGAAAATATAGTCGGCAGTAGCACCGGGAGCGATAGAAAGCGCCCCTACGTTTTCGGTGACAACAGGCTCATCATTGAGTTGAAAGTGGACATCAAATCCGGTCTGCGCGGTTTGTCCGTGGTTGAAAAAAGAAGCAGATACCGGCACCTGCTCTTGCCCACAGGGGTTCTGTTCTGAAATACGTGCTGAACTGAGGGAGAGGTCGTTGTCAATATTACCATGAACATAGATATTGTCGATACCAATCCCTTCACCAAACACAGAAGAGTCGGATTGGAATACAAAGCGAATCCTTACCTCATCGTTTCCTGCGGTATTGGTCAGCAGATGGGAGGCTGTACGCCATCCCGTATTATCAGTTCCACTCCAAGAAGGACCGTGAATGAAGCTTTCTAAATCGTACCAATTAGGTTCTACCTCGCCGAGTTTTTCCCAACTGGCACCTCCGTCTCTACTGACTTCGACCCAAAAAGCATCGTAGTTTGCTTCCGTTGCAACGATATAAGAAAAGTCAATAGTGGGATCTTCTGCCAGTCCTGAAAAATCAAAGCATGGTCCTCCGAGGTAAGAGGTTTCAATACCGTAATTTCCGGTCAGATTAGTCACCCATGCATTATTGCCGCTAGCGGCACTACTAATGATAGTGTTATTAGGCGTACCTAATTCAAGAGATGAATTCTCGCTTTCCAGCATGATTGACCAACCGGAATATTCCTGTCCTTCAAAATTTTGGAATACGGGTAGTTCGGAAATGACAGGAGTGTTGATGATAGTAATACTGAAGGTGTCGTTGTAAGTTACGGTGTCCCCTTCAACTTCAGTCCATGCGAGTATCTCGTATTCTCCGGGCTCGGAAAAGTCATACCCCATATCAAAATTCATTATATCGGTACTGTCGGTACCCAAAACACCTGTGTAAACTCCATCAATAGGGTGATTGACGTCGCCCGGTATACCATTAATTGAAAAATTAAAAGGAATCAAAGATTGGGGTGTCCCTGCAAAGTTGTGTATTTGAACGGTAATGGTATCCATGAATCCCAATGCACAACCGGAAGTCGGCCTGTCGATACCAACGATGCCGAGGTCAATGGGAATCATTGTCCTAAACGCAAAAGGAGTTGCCAAATTGACGGTGTCTCCTGTCTCACAGATACCACCGATATAAAATTCATAATCTGTATCCGCTTCCAATCCGCTCAGATAGTAGGGTGAATCAGTCGTGGATATAACCGTTCCTGTGCCTTGCGCGAATCCGGCTATTCCGTACTCTATCAGATAAGTACTACCCCCCGTAAGTAGCGGATTCCAAAATATTTGTGTCGAGTAGGCCCGAATGTTTTTTACCTCTACGCTATTGGCGACAGTAGGAGAGCAGGGTGGGCAAATAGCTTCTCCGGAATAAACCTCTCCGACCGTTGGGTTGGGACCTCCTGTGAATACCGGATTGCCATTTGGGTCAGAAAGGACGAAAATCACTTCGTTATCAAAAGATCCGGAGTTGAAGGAAATGGCAATTATTTCTCCTGTGGTAACGGGTAAATTATAAGAAAAATAATCGACATTGGGAAATTCGAGGGTGTAATTGGTCGTTTCTCCGGAGATTGTTACATCAATACTAGCACCGTTCCAACCGTCTCCGTAAGTATCGAAGAGTTCAAGTGTATAAAAGCAATCCTGTGCGTGGGAAAGGTTGACGAAAAGCAAAGAAAAAAATAGAGCGAAAGCGGTAAATCTTAATTTCATAAAGTAAATAGTTATATCCAAAATGAATAATTTGATTAGTTGTTGACTGGTGGAAAACCACAAAACAAGGATAAAATTACGTTTTTTTTCCTTCACACAAAGATATTCATCAAAAAAGAAAGGTTTTCTTTCCTTTTTTAGTCAGATAGATTACTAAATTGTGGCTTGCGATTGAAATCGCGACGCAAATTATTTGTTGGCATGCGTAACAATTACCACAATTTATTAGACGTTCGTATAAATGCTAGACTGAAGGAAATCGAATTACATACCAAAAAAGAAGAAGATTGAAAAAACAATTACGATATTTAGTATTATTGATATTCCTGACGGCGGGATGCGGAGGAGTACAAGCGCAGGGTGATTTGCGGGATTTGAACGAGGCAAAGGCGTATTTTACGCACGAAAAGTACGCTGATGCTCTCAGTATCTTGCTGAATTCAGGAAAATTAAAGAAGGCGAACAAAGAAGCGAGGTTACTAATTGCGATTTGTTATTACGAATTGAATAAATTGGATAAGGCGATGGAGCTCCTGCGCGATATGGTCTCGGATAAAAAAGCGCCTTACCCGGAGTGTTGGTTGTTTCTTGCCAAGTGCTATCACGCTTCCAATCAATTTGCAAAAGCCGGAAATTATTACAAGTTGTACCTCAGAGCCATTACGCCCGGTCATCCCAACCGGAGGATGGTGCGAGAAGAAATAAAGCGCATCGCCAATGGCATTCAGCTCCAGTACCGGCAACCATTGGCAGTAGTTGAAAATCTCGGGCGAGGTGTCAACACGGAATGGGATGAAATGAAGCCAATCCCCAGTAAAAATGCGAGCCGGAGGTTGTACTTTTCTTCAGCGAGGAGAGGCTCCACAGGTGGCGCACGAAACAGCACCGGTGAAATTGATGAAAAATATGGGCATTATTTTAGTGATATTTACACTTGCCAGATTCAGCGTGGGATTTGGGGGAGCGTAATGCCCCTTCACTATCTCCTGAATAGCCCACAGCATGAAATTCTTTATGATTTCAATAGGAATGGGAAGGTGCTTTTTTATTTTAAAGGCTGGAATTACAGGGAGGGAGAAGTCGTAGTGGATACCTTTAAGACGGAAAGCGAGCGGACACTAAACTCTACACCTTTTGTCGGACCGGTGCTGAGCTCTTTGGGGGATGGCGATTTGTTTTTTTACAACGATACGATATTGCTTTTTTCGAGTAATCGAAAAGGAGGCTATGGCGGTAAAGATATTTACCGGTCTTATTATCGGGATGGGCGTTGGTCTATTCCCGAAAATTTGGGCGAACCCATCAATACTCCCTTCGATGAGCGAAGCCCTTTTCTGGCAGCAGATGGAAAGACGCTTTATTTTAGTTCCAATGACAGTCATAAAAGTATCGGGGGCTATGATATTTTTAAGTCGGTCTATGTCTCTCGCAAGGGAGTGTGGACGAATCCTTCCAATCTTGGTATTCCCTTGAATTCAGCGGGGGATGATGTTGATTTTCGGCTTCATTCAGATGGGTTTACCGCATTTTTTACGTCTTCGCGGAAGGATGGATTCGGACGTCGGGATTTATATACGGCGTATTTTCAGAACTTCCTAAAGGAAATGAATCCACCGGAGGTGGTCACTACGACTACCGCTCCTATAGTACCTCCCACTCGCGAGGAAATCCCCGCCCCCGAAGAAGAACCGGTGTTCCCAACCCTCGTGTTTGATGAGGGGGACGAACACCTCGACGCCGACCAACAACTCCTGTTGGATGGTTTACTCAATAAAATCGGAGCCCGTCAGGATTTAGAATTAATTATCACAGTCTATGCTCAACGCTCAAAAGATAAGTCCAGCCAATTGGTGTCAGGTATGGAGAAGGGCGAGCTGGTCGCACGTTATCTTTTGAATGGGGGAGTACAGGATAAAAAAATAATTATTCGTGCTATTTTAGTTCCTTCATTGAAGGACGGCTCTTTTTTAGTTGATTTTGCAGTAGGTAATTCAGATGGCGAGTCGTTCCCGGTTATCGGGAAAAACTACGAGACCAAGGCCGGAGAAAGTGAGCTGAATGCGCCTCTGTATTACCAGCTTCAGGTCTCTTCTTCTAAAAAACTCGTTCCGCTTAAATGGCTGAATTTATACGGTAATCCCATGATTGAAAAGCGCTTGAGTTTTCCCTATTACCGCTACTCTGTGGGAGGTGTGAAATCCTTTGAGGAAGCCTCTGCATTGAAATCAAAATTGGCAAAAGCCGGAAAAAAAGACGCTTATGTCGCCCCATATATATATGGTGTAAGGGCGGGGTCTTCAACTGTAAGCAAATACGCTTCTACATTTCCCGATTTAAAGAATTTTCTAAAATAAAAAGGAGGGACGGTTTTTTTTATTACCTTTGTTACGTGTAGTTATCTGTAAGTAATGATTTATACGGTATGAAACTGGGTGATTTTTTCAAGGAAGGGGTGCGAAATATAAGGACAACGGGGTCTATTACCCCAAGTTCTAAGTTTTTGTGCAAAAAAATGGTATCCAAAGTCGATTTTTCCGATGCAGACCTAGTCGTGGAGTTGGGTGCCGGTGACGGAGTTCTGACAGAGCATATATTAGAGCAATTAGGTACAGATACATATTTGTTGGTGTTTGAAATCAATCCCAAACTTTGTGCGATTATTAAGAGTCGCTTTCAGGATGAGCGAATGATTTTGGTTGAGGATTCCGCTGAGAAGTTACCCTATTATATTAAGAAGTATAATCTGCCGGAAGTGGACTATGTCATCTCTGCATTGCCTTTTACCTCTTTGCCCAAGGAGTTGGCTCCACGGATTCTTTCCGTTTGTGAGCAAAGCTTGCGAAAGGGAGGTAAATTCGTTCAAATGCACTATACCTTAGTCCTTCGCAAGTTATACAAAAGGATTTTTGGCAACCTAAAAGTCGATTTTGCTCCAATAAATGTGCCGCCCGCCTTTGTCTTTGTATGCGAAAAGGAATAACCCCGTCAAAAAAAGACGGATGCTTATCTAATTCTTTTTGATGTAAAAAAAGAATCCCTTATTTTTACCAAAAATAGTAACTACTTACCACCTCCTGTTTTTAGATAGAAAAGAGCTGGTTTTGTGGTTGTTGAAGATATATTTTTTGAAGTTTCCTGAATACTGACACTGAAAGTCGTCAGTATATGCAGGGCATAATGAAAAAAATATATCAAAAACAGGCGCGAAAGCAGCCTTGTCTGGCAAAAATAGCGGGGTGGTAAGTAGTTACCAAAAATAAAAATAATGACGCAACAACGAAGAGATTTTAATATCAGTCCTATGCGTACAATCATAGGCTTGGTTTTTATGATTCTAATTTTGTACGGGCTATACTCGCTGGCGATATTTGTCTTCAAAATTTTGATGTATTTGTCACCTCTTTTATTAATCGCAACGGCAGTTATTGATTATTCCGTTATCACCGGCTTTTTCAATTGGCTGGGACGAGTCTACAAATCTAACTCAACAACGGGTATCACCCTGATGGCACTTTCGGCTGTTGCCTTTCCAATCACGAGTTTATTCCTTTTTAGCAGGGCTATGTTTAGGAGGAAGGTCAGTCAATTAAGCAATCAGATGCAGGAGGAGTACGAACGACGGGAACGCGGAGAATACGCTGATTTTGAAGAGATAGATGAAGAGCCTTTGGAGTTGCCACGACGGACAAAAATCAAACCCACCCAAACAGACGAATATACTGATTACGAGGATTTATTTGGGGAATGATATGGGTGTATTGGTCTGTGGGCTTGGCGGCGCTGTTCTACGTGTTTGCCATCTATTCATTTTTGTATCATTGGCAGCAGACGCCTGTTTGGTGCCCGCCGGCAGCGTGGAGTCCCGAAGCTACCCGCCTGACGGTAATCATTCCCGCAAGGAATGAAGCGGAGAACATAAAGGCGTGCCTTTTTTCTATCATACAGCAGGATTACCCTAGTACTTTGTATGAGATTATCGTTGTAGATGACCACTCCACCGACGAGACGGCGGCTATCGTTGCTGCTTTTCGACATCCAAACGTGAAATTATTGTCCCTTTCTGATTATGATTTAAAAACTACTAATTCTTATAAAAAGGCAGCGATTGAACTTGCCATTGCCAATGCTATGGGCGATTTTATTGTCACGACCGATGCCGATTGCATTGCTCCGAGTAGATGGCTGAGCCATTTGGTGTCTTTTCATGAGTTGACGGGGAAAGGGTTTATTGCGGCACCTGTGGTTTTTCGTTCAGATGGTCGTTTGGTGGAGCAGTTTCAGGCATTGGATTATGCGGGAATGATGTTGATGACCGGCGCGGGAATTCAGGGTGGATACCTCTCTATGAGTAATGGAGCCAATTTGGCTTATACCAAGGCGTTGTTTTACGGGGTGGATGGGTTTGCGGGAATACGACACCTTGCTTCCGGTGATGATTTATTGCTGGTACAAAAAATAATGGAGCGTTATCCCGAAACAATGGGTTTTGTCAAGTCCAGGGCTGCAACGGTCAAAAGTATTCCACAAAGAGACTGGCACTCCTTTTTGATGCAACGATTGCGTTGGGCGGGGAAGTCGGCTGCTTATACC
>JALVDO010000692.1 GCA_027008975.1 Saprospiraceae bacterium
CTTCTTGACAAAACCTCTTTAGGAGGCTTTGTCTTTGAAGCTTGCCTCACGACTAAAGGAAGGGATGCCTACCTCATGAATGAAAGCTTGCCTCCCGAAGGAAACGAGGGAGGGAGGGAGGTTGTCACCTTGGCCCTAGCATTAAGGTGATTGATGCGGAAGGGCGGCAATAACGTTTTTGGGAGGCAAGTCTTCTAAATTCGAGTCAGTAAACAATGGCATATTAACAACAATAAAAAAAGTCCTTGCAAATCACTGATTTACAAGGACTTTAACGCTGATTTGTAGTCCGTACGGGAATCGAACCCGTGTTACCAGGATGAAAACCTGGCGTCCTAACCCCTAGACGAACGGACCTTTTTATGGTGCTTTTCTTCTAAAGCGATGCAAAGATATATTTCTAATTTTTATCTTCCAAATTTTTTATAAAAAAAATGCCGTTATTTTTTACATAACGACATTTCTCGTAAAAAAGTTTCTCGGTAGAAGCCTCTTAAGCTTGGGCAAATAATAAATTTACAATCTGTTAAACTAATCGGATAACGAAGCGATTCATTTCAAGCGACTTATCCGATTCGTTTAACTTGAAGATTGCAAATTTATTTTTGACGGATTATTTATTGTCTAACTATTTTTCTTTTGACGATTTGTTCGCCAATCTGAATGGAAATGATATAAATGCCCGGAGGAGCGTGCATTAGGCTAATTTGCCTTCCTTCGTTCATTATCTTAATAGCTACATTTTGTCCATTGATGTCGGTCGCTGTGATATTTTCGAAGCCGACATCATATTTACTTCCAAGATGAATTACATCTCCTTCTGTCGGATTTGGAAAAAGAACGAGTGCATTTATTAAATCAACGGTACTCGGCTTTTCTTTGTCAAGGGCATCCGTTACAAGATGATTCATTGGCGTGAATATCGGCAATAGATTCTGTTCGACATCAACGGCAATCGGGGAGCGCAATTCGATGTCGTTATTGACCTCTGAAATGCCGGCAATGTCGTCAACTATTCCGACCAGCGTAGCGACCTGTCCATAGCCTGAGGCGTTGAGGTGATTGGTACGACTGATGCCAATGTCTATCTTGCCGGTCCCTTCGTGTATTTTGGAGATATAAATTAAATCCTCACCCGGTGTTCCCATCCAGCTCGAATGGAATTGCACCTCTGTAATATGGAATGATTCTAATAGAATGGGATTAATCTGTATGGTGAAAGCCGTACCGTATAAATCATTCATCGGTGTATTGGCAGTACCGAGTATTACAGGTATCTCGAATGGTACACCCTCCGGGATATTGGTGGGGAACGCTAGAAAAACCATCGGGTCGGTATTGGTGGAAGGCAAGGGCGTGATGGCTAGCGGTGTACCATGCGTCTCTCCATAATTATCGACAATAACGGCAAGATCTCCTTCGTCAATGTGCCCATTACCATCGCAGTCTGCGTATTTGTAGTTGAGTCCTGTGGGAAAAGTCTGGTTCCAATCAGGTGCCTCAACTCCATTCCAGTCATTCCCTTGTGAGGGTCTGTCTTCGCCCGTTTCGCCAAATCCAACGCCAATGTTTAAAATATCATAATGGTCGGCTCTATTGTTATTATTAGCATCGCCGGGCCATACCAGTTCTTCCGGTTCCGGGCAGTCAATTGTTCCCAATTCGTAATAGCTGTAACAACCGGCATCCTCACCGTCGATAACATAAAAACTATAGGGTGTTTCGCCGTCTCCTGCAAAAGGACCAATGGTGACATACGGCTCATTGTAATTAAACGGCCCGAATATCTCGCCGTTGACAAAGACAAAATAAGTATCTGATGTATGGGCAGATTCAAATGCCAAATCAACCTTAAAGAGACCATCCTGGCAATCGTAGGCTTCCACTATCAGCGCACCAATCTCACACTCACCGCCACCGCAATCGAACACGTCTAACAAGGTGTAGTCCGATATACAACCATCATTGGTTTCATCGATAACAATGAATTCATATACGGTGTCAGCAATGGCAGGCAAAGGACCTACAAGGATACTAGTTGTATCCCCATCGTACTCATAAGTGCCA
>JALVDO010000693.1 GCA_027008975.1 Saprospiraceae bacterium
GTAATCACAATCGGCAAAGATGATGTTGGGATTTTTACCGCCGAGCTCCAGAGATAGTTTCTTAAATCGCGGAGCAGCCTCACGTGCAATGGTCGCCCCGGTAGCCGTACCGCCTGTAAACGAAATGGCCTTGATTTTGTCGTGGATGGTTATGGCGGCACCAACCTTTTGCCCCAGCCCGTGAACGATATTTAATACGCCGGCGGGTAGTCCTGCTTCGATACATATTTCGGATAGTAAAAAAGCTGTCATGGGGGTGACTTCAGATGGCTTGGCGACGACGCAATTCCCTGCCGCCAAAGCAGGAGCAATCTTCCAGGTAAAGAGATATAGGGGCAAATTCCAAGGAGAAATACAGCCTACAATGCCGAGGGGCTTACGTACTGTATAGTTGATCGCCTCTCCAATCATCTCGTGGCTTTGACTGGCATAGTGCAAGATTGCTGTAGCAAAAAACCGAAAATTACTAGCAGCCCGTGGAATATCCACCGAGCGGGCAAGCGCGATGGGTTTGCCGTTGTCAATGCTTTCTGCCTTTGCCAATCGCTCCATGTTTTTTTCGATACCCGCCACGATTTTCATAATGACGCCATATCTGTATGCTGCCGATGAGCGCCCCCAGGCAACCTCCGCCTTCTGTGCAGCCTCGACCGCAAGCGCGACATCTTCCGCACCCGAATCGGGTATCTGACTGTAAACCGTTCCCGTTGCCGGGGAAATATTGTCGAGATATTCGCCTTTGGAAGGCGGGAGTAGCTCCCCTCCGATATAGTTTTTTATAAAATACATACAATCAAATTACAAACACCCCGTCCGTCCGCCATCGACGGGGAGATTAATGCCATTGATATAGCCGGCAGCCGGAGACGCTAAAAATGCGACTGCTGCACCAATTTCTTCAGCTTTCCCGAATCGGGCAGCGGGGATACTGCTTTTCATGGAGGCTTCGACCACTTCGATGGTTTTGGACTCTTTCTTTGCCTTACTCTCGATGATGGACTGAAGCCGGGCTGTCGCTGTTGCGCCGGGCAATACATTATTGACAGTGATGCCGTATTTACCCAACTCATTTGCCATGGTTTTAGCCCAGCTTGCTACCGCTCCCCTGATAGTATTCGACACACCCAATCCGTGTAATGGCTGCTTGACAGAGGTCGAAATAATATTAATTATGCGCCCGTAACCGCAGGACTTCATTCCTTCCATGACAAAGGTCGCCAGCAAATGGTTATTTTTCAGGTGCATAGCAAACGCACGTTCAAATTCCTCAATCTTCGCTTCGGTAATAAGTCCGCCCGGAGGACCTCCGGTATTGTTCACTAGTATATGAAAGGTGAAATTCGGATGCGTAGCAGAAAATAAGTGCAACTGCTTCTGCACCTCCTCCGGACTGGAGAAATCCGCCACTATCGTGCCATGCTCCTGCCCCTGATTGGGTAGTTCCTTAAGCGTCTGCTCCAGAGCAGTATGTGACCTTGCCATGAGAATGATATTAGCCCCAAGATGAGCCAACTCCACGGCAGCAGCTTTCCCCAAGCCTTGGGTACTCCCGCATACGAGGGCATTTTTTCCTTTTAAGTTCAGATTCATTTCTTTTTATTTTTCTACACAATAATGAAAATTGAGTTGGTCCTTCATCTTTTCCGGCAGCTCCGGTAATTCTGAGCGAGGAATCAACAGCGTTGCGATGTTGTTCAAATCGGAAAATATCCGGTGTTTTTGCGCGGTTTCACTCAGGTAGTCGTACCCGGATGAACCACCCGTGCCGATTTTCTTACCGAGCATTCCCAGTACCATCTGTGCATGGCGGTATCTCCATGTTGTAAAATTTTCATCCAACTCAATAATCTTACCCAGGAGGACATAAGGCTGTCGCAAAAGAGGATAGTCTCTATACAAATTGATTAATAGCGCACTGATGGATGCCTTATAAGATAGTTTTGCCTCCCCTTTTCGGATGCGTTCTTCGTGTTTTTCCGGATTAAAGACAGACTCAAAGTAGGTATCGGTATCACCTAGCATTCTTAGGCGCAACGCTTTCTCCTCTTCGGAAATATACCCGGCGCTGGCAATTGCCCTTTGCTCATTGGCAAGCATATTTTTAACCGCCTTTTTATATGCCGGTAAGAACGAAAAATCATCCTGCTGCAAAAAAGGCATTCGCTCCAGCCATCGTTCGACTAAATCAAAGAAGGAATTACCGTCTTCCAATTGCTGCAAATATTCCTGCTGCTCCCGGGTAAAAACCTTGTAATAGACATTCTGGGTATATGCAATTCGCTCCTGCTTTTTAAGCCCAAGCGCGACTTCCACAACGCGGAACTGATAACTCTGAAATCCGGAAGCAGGTAGGAGGTAATTCCTAAAATCTAAGAAGTCAAGCGAAGTCATCGTCTCCAATACCCGAATTTGGTCAATTAATATTTTCTGAATTTCAGTAATGCGATTGATTCGTGCGATAGCAACCCCAATATCGGATTCATCGACCGTTTCTTTGTCGAACATTTCCATAACAGAGGTAAGATCGTGTGTAATTTCTTTAAACCACAATTCATACACCTGATGAATGATGATGAACAGCATTTCGTCGTGAGCGGGTGTCCCGAATTCAGCACTGCGCAACTTTTGTGCGCCCAATATTTTATCGAGTTGTAAATAATCGTGGTAGTGGATGGAGGAATATTTTTTATCCATGATGCTTTTTTGATTATGATTAAGTCCCTGGCAAATAATAAATTCAGAATCTGAATTTATTATTGACGGATTACTAAATAAAATGTCCGCGTTCCAAAGCTACATCTTTTTTGCAGAATCGTATAATGTTGGAGTGAAATTTACTCCACAATCCTCTTAATTAGCAAAGGATTTGACAATAGGTCGGAGTTAGCAAGTATATTTCCATACCCTGTATCCCACAAAAAGCCTAACTTTGTTATACCTTTAGCCTTTAAATAAAATCGCAATTACTTACCACCTCATGATTTAAATCAAAAAATGAATGAGTGACCGATCCCTTGGTGAAAGCCCTGCCTGCACGTATGTGGGGGCTTTCAAGGGAGCGAACCGCGACAGCGGGTGGGCTAGTAAATGAATGTTGAGCAAGAAGTTGAATATCGAACACCGATTAACGAACGTCGATTTTAGAAGTTTTAAACAAAACCGAAGTTTGATTCGGAAAACGAATTAGAAAATCTAAAATCTAAAATCGGTGTTCCTTGTTCAGCTTGCCCGCACCGGTACGCGCCCGTATGGGTATGGGGTGTTCTTCACGTTCCTTGTTCTTAAATCAAAAAAGATAATTACTTACAGGTGTCTTTTTTTGACAAAAATGGTGTACTCGTAAGTAGTTACATAAAATCAAAAAAATGATAGCTGTCATACCCATTGCAGGAACTGGCCTACGACTTCGCCCGCATACCTATACACAACCCAAGCCACTACTTCCGGTAGCAGGCAAGCCGATTATTTCGTATATAATTGACCAATTGATTGAGTCCGACATCGAAGAGATTGTCTTTATTGTGGGATATCTAGGTGAGAAGATCGTCAATTTTATCAATAATACCTATCCGGATTTAAATAAAAAATTTTTCACGCAGGAGGAGCGTCTGGGCTCTGCGCATGCCATTTGGCAAGCCCGCGAAAAAATTAAAGAAGCCGACGAATTGCTCATCTTTTTCGGAGACACTATTGTAGAGACAGACTTTAACCGGATTTTCAATGCGCCAAGCTCCTGTGTCGGAGCGATGAAAGTCGATGATCCGGGCTCTTATGGCGTTGTAGAGATAGACAACAATAAAATCATCCGCTTCGAAGAAAAACCGGCTATCCCGAGTTCAGATATTGCGATGGTAGGTATTTACAAAATTGTAGAGGTACCATTATTCATCAAAGCGCTGTCCGGTATCATTGACAGAGGATTAGAGCTACAGCAGGAATACTCCCTAACAACAGTACTCTCTCAAATGACAGGTTATGGCGTCCAATTTGACGTAGTAATGGTGGATAATTGGTATGATTGCGGCAAGATAGAAGCCTTACTGGAAACAAATGCCAATTTTTTGGATAAGAAAGAGGCGCTATCTTTAGAAGTACCCACTTTCTATAATTCCATCATTATCCATCCCGTCAGCATCGGGGAAGGTTGTGAAATTGCCAATTCCATCATCGGTCCTCATGTGACTATCGGGCACCGCGTTACAATCAAGAACAGTATTATCAAAAACTCCATTATTAGTAATTTCACAAATATTCGAGAAGCAATATTACACGAATCTATCATCGGGAGTGACAGCTCTATTGTCGGAATAACCCAAAAGCTGAACATTGGTGACAACACCGATATCGACTTTAGATAGTGACTTTATTTATCCCTCATCGTCAATGAGGTTGAAATACGTGGTGTACTTTGGGGCTTTTACCGCTATCACAAGAAAAAGTCGGTAAAAACTTTGGTTATCACTAAGCAAATAATTTAATTTGCAGCTTAATTTTAAAACAAAAAGCAGATATTATGTCTAGCATTTCAGAAAGAGTCAGCAAAATTATTGTTGACCAATTAGGTGTTGAAGAATCAGAAGTAACGATGGAAGCCAGCTTCATGAATGATTTAGGAGCGGATTCTTTGGACACAGTCGAACTAATTATGGAGTTTGAAAAAGAGTTTGATGTTTCCATCCCTGATGAAGAAGCAGAAAACATCCAAACTGTCGGTCAGGCAGTTAAATTTTTAGAAGCACAGGCAGGATAAAAGTTTTTTGCTTCGTCTGTAATATACCATTCACCTTAATCCCGGGATTATCTACGCAGCTTTTTGCCTAAACGCCAAAAAGTAGTGTGTAGTGTGATTACCTTTGAGGTGAGTGGTGTATTCCTTTTTTCCAAATTCAAATAATAGTATGAGAAGAGTTGTTATTACAGGAATGGGTGCTCTTACGCCAATTGGCAACAATTTGGAGGCATATCTCAAAGCACTTCAAGAAGGTGTTAGTGGTGCCAATATAATAACTCACTTTGATGCCTCTAAATTCAAAACCCATTTTGCTTGTGAGATAAAAGATTTTGAGCCCACTGACTTCATAAACAGAAAGGAAGCTCGGAAACAAGATCGATTTTCTATCTACGCGATGGTCGCGGCAGGGGAGGCGATGGACAAAGCCGGGTTGGACTTAGAAAAAATTGATAAAGACAGAGCCGGAGTCATCTGGGGGGCTGGAATTGGCGGTTTGAGAACACTTGAAGAGAATATTGAACAGTTTACCCTAGGAGACGGTACACCTCGATATAATCCCTTTATGATTCCAAAGATGATTATAGACATCGTAGCGGGGCACCTTTCCATTAAGTATGGTTTTCGCGGTGTTAATTACGGGACGGTCTCCGCATGTGCTTCTTCCTCTCATGCTATTTCGGTTGCTGTAGACCAAATCCGACTTGGAAGAGCGGATGTGATGATCACGGGGGGGTCTGAAGCGACCATAAACAAGCCGGGAGTCGGCGGCTTCAACGCCATGAAAGCGCTTTCCACGCGAAATGATGATTACCTTACTGCATCAAGACCTTTTGATCTTGACCGCGATGGCTTCGTCATGGGAGAAGGAGCCGGTGCACTTGTCATCGAAGAGTTAACACATGCTCAGAATCGCGGCGCAACAATCTATGCAGAAATTGTAGGAACAGGCGCGACAGCCGACGCATACCATATCACAGCACCTCACCCGGAGGGGTTAGGAGCTTCCAATGTCATGAAAATCGCACTAGAAGAAGCACAACTGAATAAAGAAGACGTCGACTACATCAATGTCCACGGCACTTCCACTCCTCTTGGTGATATCGCCGAGACAAAAGCGATACAAGCAGTTTTTGGCGAACACGCCTATAAACTAAATATCAGCTCTACAAAATCTATGACAGGACATTTGCTAGGTGCAGCAGGAGCCATTGAAACTATCGCTAGCGTCCTGTCCATTAACCATAGTTTTATTCCACCTACCATTAATCATTTCACAGATGACCCCGGTATTGATGGAAAACTGAATTTGACGTTCAACCAAGCCCAGGAGCGAGTAGTAAAGGTTGCGATGAGTAATACCTTCGGCTTTGGTGGTCATAATTCTACCGTAATAGTTAAAAAATTTGAAAAGTGATTATGAGCCCACTCCGAAGAGAGACTTTTCGGAGTGGGCTCGATTATATTTTATTATTAGGTAATAACTGAATCCTTTGAAGAAATAACACGTAGGACATATTGACGGTTTCCCGAGATTCTAAACATTTAAAGAATGTCGAAAAACCTGTCCTTATTTCTCAAAGTGACCTATTGCTTACCTGTTTATTTTTACCTTTTTGTTTGTTTGCATTACAAACATGAAGGTTTATTCTTTTTTAACTAAACTCGAATATTTTGAGATTTATAAAGCGGTTTTACAATTACTACTTTGCCCCGAATAAAGGATTGGCCAAAAGATTGAAGCCCCTATTAGGCTATACCCCTACCAATCTAAAACTATACGTACAGGCTTTTGCCCACAAATCATCTCATTCACAAAAGCTTTCTGGCTCACACAACAACGAACGGTTGGAGTACTTGGGTGATGCCGTTTTGGGGACTATCGTTGCGGAGTACCTTTTCAAAAAGTACCCTAATAAAGACGAAGGCTTTCTGACCAAAATGCGGTCTAAAATTGTCAAAAGAAAAACGCTTGACACCGTCGGTGAAAACATGGGACTGGATGCCTTCTTGGGAGAATTTAACGCGACGAGACTAAGTCGTTCAATGATGGGGAACGCCGTAGAAGCCCTTGTCGGAGCCGTTTACTTGGAACGAGGATATAACAAGACCAAGTATTTTGTCATTAATAAAATGCTACGACTATACGTCAATGTCATAGCCTTGGAAACTTTTGACGATAATTACAAGAGTCAATTGTTGGAATGGTGTCAGAAAAACGGAAAAATCGTTTCTTATAAGACTGTTTCAAAGTACAAAATGGACAAAAGAGATCGCTTCAAAGTGGCGGTATATATCAACGATGAGAAGATTGCAACGGCGGATGATTTTAATAAAAAAAGCGCAGAACAGCATGCCTCACTCAAAGCATTGAAAATCCTAAAAATCTATAATAATAACCATACCACCTAAAAACAAACCGATGCCTTTTGTATGGAGTATGCCTAATATCCGAAAATTAGCCCCCGACGGACTAACGATGAATCGGGCAATGGGCATTTTCTTCGCAGGAAAGTGGGAAGAAATTGGCGGTAATGAAAAAATAATCTGGGCAAAATATCCCTATTACCGCGGACGATACTTTAAGACGGTCGTTCGATTGGATCCGCTCGAACATTATTGTTCCTGCCGAAGTAAGGCGATGCCTTGCAAACACGTGCTGGGACTACTCGTTCAACTATACCGGGATAGTAGCGTATTTTTTATCTCCTCACAAACACCACCATGGGTGGCAGAGCTTCTATCACCCGCGCCTAAGCCTAAAAAACAGAAAGCAAAAGCACCTTCCGTTTCCACCAAAACTGTAGAGGAACGAAAAAAAATAATGCGGTCAGGTATCGGCATTTTGGAGAAGTGGCTCCGGCAACTGATCCGTCATGGACTGGCAGAAGCACAGGGCAAGCCCCTCTCTTACTGGGATGAAATCGCGGCCCAACTCGTCGATTCCAAGCTGGGGGGTATCGCAAAACGCATCCGGACAATCAAAGAGTTTATCCACACAGATGAATGGGAAACAAAGCTAATTTTCACTATCGGCGAACTTCACCTTTTCTGTAATGCCTTCCGCAAACAAGACAAACTATCCGAACAGTTATCCGCCGATATTGACAACTATGCCGGTATTTCTACAAAACGAGGAGTTGTCCTAAAAGAAAAAGGAGTCACCGACCATTGGTATGTTCTAGGGCAATTTTTTGGTGAAGAAGAGCAAATAGCTTTTCGGCGAACCTGGCTATGGGGTATTAAGTCGGGAATTCCCATTCTAAACCTTGCATTTTCTTGGGGCGGGCAACCCTACTTACACAATTTTCAACCGGGGCAGCTCTATCACGGGAAGTGGCACTTTTATCCCTCGGCTTACCCCTTGCGAGCTGTTACAGACGACATTAAAATACTCCCCGGCGCCCAACACCACCCCGCAGGTGGTTATGAAAATATCGAACAATTTCTAAAGCATTATGCGACAGCAAAAGCATTAAATCCCATTTTGTTAAACTTCCCG
>JALVDO010000694.1 GCA_027008975.1 Saprospiraceae bacterium
TAATCTAATTAGGTAACAAAATTATGGGATAAATTTTACAAATCCAATTTTTCAACTCCCTTTTACTGTATTTTTTTATAATCCAATCAATCACGTCATTATTCAGATTCTTAGGTTAAACCACCCGGCAACCCAATCCGCCATGCTAAAGCAGCCCTGTAATAGATAACCACCGGTAGGAGCATCCCAGTCGAGCATCTCACCGATAACGAAATGCCGTGGCAGCTCCTTCAATTGAAAATACTCATCAACTGCATCGGCAGCAATGCCCCCAACTGTTGAAATGGCTTCATCTATTGGAGCCAGCCCTGTAATGGTGAGGGGGAGCCGTTTTATTGCCGCGGCAACAGCAGTAGCATTTATGAAGGTTTCCTTAGACGTCCCATAACGCAATAGGGACATTTTCTCTCCGGATAAATTCAGGCTTCGACGCAGCCTCACGCTCCATGCTTTCCCCGTTTGGTAGGTCTCTATTTTTTTTACAATTTGCTCTTTGCTCAATGCTGGTTTCAAATCGACAAAAACAACCCCTTTTTGCTTCGCAGCCAATTGAGAGCGAATACATCTGCTAAAAGCATAAACGGGACTGCCCTCCAACCCAAATTTCGTCATTGTCAACTCCCCTTTTATCGTCCTCTTGCCACAGCTTAGAGCGATATTTTTTAAGGGTTTCCCCTCCAATTTGGCGAGCATTCCTCCCCAATCCACCCCGATAGCACAATTGGATGGCTGAAAGGGTAAAACCGGTACTTTTTGCTCTTCAAAACAGGAGAGCCAATCGCCCGCAGAGCCGGTTTTAGCCCAGCTCGCGCCACCAAGAGCAAAGACGACGAAATCGGATTTTACCATCACCTCCCCGTCCCTATTTTCGAAAACAAGCTGCCCATTTGTACCAAACCCTTTCCATAGATGCCCCGTATTGACCACCACGCCATTGGCTGCTATTCTTTTTAGAAAAGCATTCAACACTTCAATGGGCTTAATCCCTTTTACCGGAAAGACCCGCCGGCTGCTTCCAACGTAGGTTTCAATTCCCAAGTCAGCTAGAAAAGCGCGCAGTTTGTCATTATCAAAAGCGCGCAGACAATCCGTCAAAAGTCCATCGGGATAATACTCCTTAATCATTTCTCCTGCATCTGTCCCATGTGTCAAATTAAAACCTCCCTTCCCTGCTACGAGAAACTTATGGCCGAGCCCCTTGTTTCGCTCGTACAGCACTACCCGATACTTACCGGTATCCAACCGGGCTGCCAGCATCAAAGCTGCCGCACCTCCACCTACAATTGTAATAGTTGGTTGTTTCTGCATAATGGAACAAAGGTAATGAGAAAAGGGGAATTGAAGGATTCGTTCTCACTTTCCCTTCTTCAAAAAACACCGTAGAGAAAACGGCTCAATCACTTTCGCAATTGAGCCGTCGTCAAAATTTGTTATTACCAACCTCTATTTATTATCGAGCTCCTTTAACATCTGCTTTTGAGCGACGTAATCCTCGTTGACAACACCTGCCTTACTTTGTAGCATTCGCCATGCTTTACGGCGTTCTACACAGAAGAGCACCATCTGTCTGGACAGGATATGGTATTTCTCGGATCCATCCTCATCGTAATCCTTCAAATAAACTTTAAAATCATCTATGTAGGAACGATGCGACTTATCGAGATAACGACGGTGTACCACATCATCCTGAGTAATCAATTTCAGCTTATCCTCAAGCAATGTCATGCCCTCTACTGCTTCTGCTTTCACCTTTTTATGGTGTCGGCGGAAGCGCGGCTCGGTGATTGCCCAGTGTGCGACGGTGTAAGTATATCGCTGCTTAGTTACGGGATGACGACGCTCAAACCAGTCATATTTGAAATTTGGATTCCCCTTGATATTCAAAATATCCTGATAACTTTCTCCTTGCTGCGGATCGAAGACAAATTCAGTCAATCCTCGACTATCCCGTACCAATTGCGCCTGCACCTGCGACATATCATCTGCGACACCGTGTTCTGGCTGGCAAGTAGTATAAGCCTCGAAATAAGCCGTTCCCCGGTAAGTTAATCCATCGAGAATAGCTTTGTAGAAGGTGCCCGAGTTCGCCATGGAAACTCTTGCGAGGTAGGGGGATCCGTGTCCGCCCATAAAAGATTCGGCAATGGATTTCATTTCTGTTAATTTACCTTCAGTCGCTGCACCAAACTGGTTAAAATCAAATCCTCCCGGCATTGGTGAAGAATCAGAATTCTGACCTCCCGTATTAGAATACACTTGGGTATCCAGCATCAACATCTTGACGTTTGGGCGATTTTGCATGATAACTTTAGATACATTTTGATAACCAATATCGCCCATTCCACCGTCTCCTCCGATTGCCCATACCTTTGGCAATTCGAGTATCTCGTCATCCGTCATTTGGGTATCAGTAAAGTGGGTAAAAGTAAAGAAATCATCTTCCGTAAACCCATTTTCAAATCCACTGTTAATCATATCTGCCAAACGCTCAGGAATAACGGATAAGAAAGCGTGGTCGCGCATAAATCCCTCGCCTACCAGCCATCCAATAGTTGCTCCATCCTGGAATAGGCTATTCATCCACGGATAAGGATGCGGGTTATTAGGCGGTGTAGATCCATAAACGGAATTGCACCCCGTATGTGCTGTCATTGCCATAACCGACATGCCGTTTGGCTTCCAATTCTCGATAGTCTGTACCTTATCGTGCTTGTTGGCATCATAGGCGATGACGTCTATTAAGCCCTGAAGTAACTCAGCGTCCCCACCTTTGAATTCCGACTCAATTCTAGTATCGGTTGCTGTGGCATTTTCTGCTCCATATCCCATGAATAGATGAAGAATGGTTCTCTTAAAAATTCGATAGGCTTTTTCGTCCCGCTGCTTCAAGTCAGTTATAGACTTCAAGCCATTTTTGAGCAATTCGTCCATCTTTCCTCTCAATCGTTTTGCCTTATTGTGGAAGATCGGACGCATCAATGCCTCCGTCAGCGTAGCGGTTGCTCTCAGTACAGATTTCTCACCGCATCCTGCACAGGCACCATCGCCGGAAACAAGCGCATTGTAAACCGACTGAACCATTAGGTGATTCTTCAAAGCAGCCGCTTTGGATTCTTCGGGATGTTCTGCATCATAAATACCCAAAAATTGTTGGGGTGTATCCGGAAGGAACTTCAAAAACTGAGCGATGGATTCCATCTCGGCATGCATCTCTTCCGTCTCCGGACGCATCTCCAAAGCCTCGTGTTTACCACAGGCTTCGACACAGGCACCGCAGCCTTTACACAAGTCGGAAATAAAGATGGAGAAAATTCCACCCGATCCCGGAGCTTTCTTTTCTTTTCCGCCAAAGACAGATTTTGCACTCAGAAATGCCAATGGCAGAATATCCAAAATTTGGTACATCTGGTAAATGGCGTCCTCCGTTATTTCGGGGTCTTGTAATGCTCGCAGATGATGCACGACAATATTGGCAAATTTCGCCTTGCCATCCGCATCTCCTTCACGAGACTTGTCGTTGGCATATTCCAACATCTCGGCGCGTACATCGGGTTCAATTTCCGGAATCCTACTGATTATCCTTGCCCGCGCCTTTTCATCGGTCACATAATTATTGGCAGCAGCAACCATATAAGTCGCTACCGACTGAGTAGTATTGGGCATTGCCGTATCCGGACAAACGGTAATACACTCCATACACTGTGTACAGTTCTCCTCAATGAAGATAGGTACTTGCCGACGAGCTACGTATTTACTGGCAGTCGCCCCTGTACCGGATGCTACCATACCAACGGATGCCAATGGGCTGGCAGGCTGATTGTAACCCAGGCCTGCGCGAAACTCCGCATCGAAAGTGGACATTTTGAACATCGGCGCCTTTTCCGCATTGAGAATAGGTTTTGCCTTAGGAGGTAACTGGCACGGAAGGACACCTTCCAAGCTAAATGCAGAACGATCCATGGCGTCTATTTTTCCAATAGGCACTTCAAATACCTGATCAAAGCCCGCATTCATCACCGTCATATTGGATTTAACGACGTCTTCGCCGAAGCGCCCAAATTTCTTTTTATATTGCTCATGTACTGTTTCGAGGAATTCCTCCGCGGGAATATTGTAATCCTGTAGGAAGCTAGACACCTTAAAGAAAGCTCCGAGGAAGGCATTACCCTGCATCCTTGTTTGAAGGTCTTCTCTGCTCGTTGCCTGTTTGGCTATTTTAAATCCATTCAAAGCATAGAGCCGAATGTTCTTTTTCATGATCTCCTTACGGTATTTAACGGGGATGCGTTCCCATACTTTTTCGGCATCCGTCTCTGCACTCTCCCAAATAAATGCCCCTCCATCTGCCAGCCCATCGAGGGGATCAGTATGCAGGAATATTTTCGGGTCGGAACAAAGGACGACGTTGACATGTCTCAAATCGCAGTTAACACGGACCCGCTCCGGTGCAGCCACGAGGAAGTAATTGGTAGGTGCGCCTTTCTTTTCAGAACCGTATTTAGGGTTGGCACTCAAATTAACCACTTCTTTTAAATCGCCATTTTGATCATAGAGGTTATCGCGTTTGGCGACGTAACTGGATAATTCACCCAAAATGCTACCGAGATTTTTACCCGTGGTAATCATCCCCCATCCACCAATGGAGTGGAAACGAACAGCAATGGAGTTCTTCGGTAATCCAGAAGGCTTTTCATCCGATTCTACATTATAAGGATGGTCAATGCCGAGGTAGAAGAAACGAACGCCATCATTCACCGTCTTTCCATCCTGGCGGGCGATTCGCCCTTCGGCAAAATCATAAGCGCCGATAATTGCTTCCGGTCTAAAATCACGTGACCCCAAACCGTAACTACCTGACAATACCAGAGGTTTTTCAGTTTCGGGGTTTATTTTACCCAATCCTTCGTAGGCATTTTGTCTGAAGTTACTCTCTGCTTTACGCAAAGCTAATTTAATCTCTCTAGTCAAAGGATTGCTTCCCGACAATGACTCATCGGTGCGCTCTAAAACAATCACTTCTTTTTTACCCCTGAGTACCTCTATGATCTCCTTTTCAGGGAATGGTCGAACGACATTGATATGAATGACACCTACGTCAACGCCCCGCGTCTCTTTAAGGTAATCAATAACCGCCTCTATATTTTCAGCAGCGCTACCGATTGCGACGAAAACCGTTTCCGCATTTTCACAATTATAGGTAGAAATCATCCCGTACTTCCGTCCCGTTAATTCACCAAACTCCCGGTATGCCTCCCGCAAGAAGTCGGCGATAGGCTCTGAAAAATTATTGCGGCGTGCCGCGACACCGTTCATATAGTGTTCCTGATTTTGGACGGGCCCCAACAGGATTGGATTTTCCAAATCAATCCCGGCAGGCACTCTTCTTCTAGTGGGTCCGAATAAAGTCTTTTGCGCCTCCGTAGGACATTCGATAATGTCCTCGGGTGCTCCGAGAAATTCGCGTATCAAAGCCGCTTCGGGTTTTCTAAACGTCCGCTCCAAGTGCGTTGTCAGAAAGCCGTCCTGTGCATTGATTCCGGGGTTGAGGCTCAACTCGGTCACTTTACGAAGGATAATTGCCTGATCAGCCGCCTGTTGGGCATTTTTTGCAAAGAGCATTATCCAGCCGGTATCCAGCGCCGCATAAAAATCATCATGGCCGCAGTGGACATTTAGAGCGTGTTTTGTCAATGCTCGTGCACCAACCTCTAAGACCATTGTACTCAACTTACCCGGGGCATGGTAATACTGTTCTAAGCCGTAGACTACTCCCTGCCCTGAAGTGAAATTTACGACTCGCTTTCCGGTCACGGACAAAGCAATCGCCCCACCCTGTGCAGCGTGTTCTCCCTCCGTTTCAATAGCTGTTAGTGACTTACCAAAGGCATTCAACTCACCTTTCGCGTATAATAATTGAAAATTTTCACCCATCTGAGTCGATGGCGTAATGGGGTAAAAAACACCCGCATCAACAATCAGCGCCTCCGTAGCGGAAACGATGGTATTCCCATCCGTGGTAATCCTCTTACCGGGATATTTGACCTTATTCTTTCCCATTTTATTTGTTTTTATTATGTGGAGTTGTTTGAAGCACTTCTACCTCAAACAACTTCATGATTAAAAGCGGGCTAAAGGTAATGTCTTCCGGGTAGAAAAAATAATGACTCCCGACAGTAAATGTTTTTTTATTCGGTGATTTTTGTCAACTTGTTTTTTGTAGCCCGGGTATATCTAAAACTTCTTCCGTTTCAAGATTGTAATCCACATCGTCGTAATGGAATCCGAACAAGTTGAAAAACTCAGTTTTATACCCATTTAAATCACCAATTGAAGGTAGTGTTTCCGTTGTGACTTGTTCCCATAATTTGGCAACTTCCTCTTGGACATCAGCACGCATTTCCCAATCATCAATCCTAATTCTTCCTTCCGAATCGGTAGGAACTTTATCAAGAAA
Source organism: Saprospiraceae bacterium (assembly GCA_027008975.1). GTDB lineage: Bacteria > Bacteroidota > Bacteroidia > Chitinophagales > Saprospiraceae > JALVDO01. The sequence continues at coordinate 6,455 of JALVDO010000694.1, forward strand.
CAGCCTTTCTGAAAACAATCTATAGATTTGTTCGATACAACCTTCCTGAAGCCCCTTTTCTTTCATCACTTTATACAATAATGAAATATACAACGGGATAACCGGAATCGCAGAGCTCGATTGTGTAACAAGTGCTTTATTGACGGATACATAAGCTTCTCCATTAACGTCTTTTAAAGCGTCAGAAATGGTAAAAGCCGTTTTTTCCAGATGGTCTTTTGCTTTTCCTATTGTTCCATTTCGATAAACAGCTTTCGTGAGCTTGGGTCCAATATAGGAATAAGCAACCGTTTTAAAATTTGGTGCGAGTAGGTTTTCTTCCTTTAATGCATTTATCCACATTTCCCAGTCCTCTCCCCCCATAACGGCAACCGTATTGTCAATTTCTTCCTGTGTACAGGGCTCAATATTAATTGTTTCCACTTCTCCTGTGTGAAAATCGACCGTCTTGTTTGCGTACGCATCCCCAATTGGTTTCAGTGTAGATCGATGTCTGACACCCGTAACGGGATGCGTTCTTACTGGCGACGCAAGGCTATATACCAGCAAATCGATTTGCCCTAAATCCTTCTTGATTAATTGTATTGTTTTTTCTTTTATTTCGTTTGAGAAGGCATCTCCATTTATACTTTTTGCATATAATCCTTCTTTATGTGCCTCCGTTTCAAAAGCTACGGTATTGTACCAACCTGCAGATGCTGTTTTTCCCTTGGAGGGTGGTTTTTCAAAAAACACACCTATTGTCGATGAATTTAGACCAAAAGCACTTGTAATTCTCGATGCCAGACCAAATCCGGTTGATGAGCCGATTACCAATACTCTTTTGACGGTTCCAATTTCTCCCTTTGATTTTACATAATCAATCTGGTTGAGAACATTTTTTTCACAGCCTTTCGGGTGAGCAGTAGTGCAGATAAATCCACGAGTTCTAGGTTTTATTATCATGATACTTTTACGTTTTTGCCCAAAAGTATCATTTAATTTTTAAGTAACGACTCAGGTACCTACTATTTTTCCCAAAATTGCTCTTTTTTCCCTGTTTTTGTAAAAAACAATACCCCCAATCCTCCCCCCCTTCAAATTGGTAAGCCAATTTGCAACGTAGAAAGGGAGGTTTGGAACTCGAGGGTATTATTCCTCCATCAAATCAATATTACGGGATTGTTAACAGGCATCGACCAAGTCTTCAACCTTCTCCTGCGTATTTAATTTCTCTCTAATCGCTGCCTGCCCGGCCACCAATCTCGCAATTGGAACTCGATAAGGGGAGCAACTCACATAATCTAGCCCAACTTTGTGGAAAAACTCCACTGAAGCGGGGTCTCCACCGTGCTCGCCGCAGACACCTGCCATCAATTCCGGCTTGACCATTTTAGCCCTTGTGACAGCCATCTCTACCAATGCACCCACTCCAAACTGGTCAATGGATACAAATGGGTCTTCTTTTAGTATGCCCTTTTCGATATAAATCGGCAAAAATTTACCGGCATCATCTCTGGAGAAACCAAATGTCATCTGCGTCAAATCATTCGTTCCAAAGGAGAAGAAATCTGCACATTTTGCCAATCGGTCAGCTACTATTGTCGCTCGAGGTATCTCAATCATCGTGCCCGTTTCAAACGCAATTTTATCCCCTTTTTCTTTGAATACTTCCTTGGCTGTTTTCTCAATTAGAGTTCGCTGCAATTGCAATTCATTACCTACGCTAACCAAAGGGATCATGATTTCAGGCTTCACTACAATGCCTTTCTTATACACATTCAATG
>JALVDO010000695.1 GCA_027008975.1 Saprospiraceae bacterium
ATTGATGCAGAATTGGCGTTTCGTAGAAATTCCGTATGACGATTCAGCCTTAACAGGTAACCCGACAACCATTGGTGGAAACGTTGGAGTAGCTTTTCAGGGTTATTATAACAATTTAAGAGGCGTAAATTGCAATTTGGGATTTACTGCAATCAAGGTGGGCGATGTAAATAATCAAATATTAGCATCTCCTAAGCCAGGACAACCAAACGATAAATTTTACATTACTGTTGTTGACAAAGGACTGGATAGTAAAGGTGATTTTAGTATTGAATTCGTCCCCGAGGATTTTAATGCTATTTCCGCTTTTGAGTTTACAATACAGCCGGACTTGACCAAGTTGGATTACTACGACTGGACAGTGGGGGATTTGGGGTATGTAGATGCTGATGTTTTTTACAAAAAAAATGGTGAGGTAAACATCGCTTGGTTTGACAAATCCGGCTATGGCAAATACCTTTCTTCGTCGAAGTCAATGTTTAGATTGAATTTTACACCTCAAGTGACGACTTACGGTGTAAACGATATTGCTTTGGATAACACCCAAATATTTGGGCACGTTTATCGTTCTGATGGCAAAGAATACGACATAGAGTTGATATATGACACCGGAACAGGGAAAAAAATGGGTAATAATTCTTCTTCCAACGCTAAAGTACAGGAGCAAGAACCTTCTTTGAATGTCACGAGGGTCGGTGGTCAGAGTTATGCCAATCTATTTGTTTCCGAATCTCAGACAGTAAGTTTTAAAATATATAATATTCAAGGACAAATGCTGTCTCAACAGTCAACTTTTGTTGATGAAGGAAACAACCTTATACCGCTATCCATGGGTTTCGATTGGCCATCCGGTATCTATTTGTTGCAGGCTCGCACACAAAAAGGCTCCCTTTCTACTACTTTTATAAAATAATTTAAACACGGGAAGCAGGCAGGTTGCCTGCTTCTCTTTTCCAATTTTATTTCCATGAAAAATAGAACATTACTATTACCTATTATATTTTTTTTATTTTCATATAGCCCCGTAGCCGGACAATGCTGGCAGGTGACAGGTTTTTTCCCCGATTCCGTTTTTTTGATTTCAACAGAATTCGCCAACGCTGATTTGGGATGGATGTTGGGGGCAGGTCTGAGAGGATTGGATAACAATTTTGTGCAGGTCTTTAAGACAGAAGATGGAGGCGATAGCTGGGAGGTCATTTTTGAAGGGGCTTATGATTGTTGCCAACAGTTAATTGTTGTGGATGAGCAGCACCTCTTTATGGGGGTTTCTTCCAAGGAATTGTACAGAAGCGATGATGGGGGCTATAGCTGGACACCCATCCCCATTCCGGATGAATTGCTGGATATTGATCGCTACGCCACTGCGATGGACTTTGTCAGTCCTTTAGTTGGTTGGGTGGCTATTGAGCCAATAGGATTATTTCATACCGTGGATGGTGGTGAGACTTGGGAGCGGCAGTATTTATTTGCATCTCAAGGAAATAATGATATTGTACGGATGAGTTTTGTTGATAGCCAGCGGGGTTATATAGGTACTAATCCTTCAGGAAATCATGCCTTTATATATCGTACATTGGATGGAGGAGATACCTGGGAATTGGTTGTTAACGAATATAATAAGGGAACGGTCACCGCCATGCAGCACCTTGGAGATAGCATTATTTGGGCGACCTCTGGTAAAAGATGGCTGCACAAAAGCACGGATGGAGGAGACACTTGGGCAACTATCCAAATCCTGGAGGACGACGAATGGCTTATACCGTCGGGGATGCATTTTGTCGATGAGGATTTTGGCTGGATATCTTCGAATACCGACGACAGAATACTTCGTACGATGGATGGCGGGCAGACGTGGATACAGCAAACGACGGACTATGTTATTCCGCAGGCAAATACTGGAGGCCCTGATGGGGACATCTATATGCTGGATAGGGATAATGGATTTGTCGTCAATCTAAATCATGCGCTTAGGCGCTATCGTGATGGTTTGCCGGGCTGTCTTGCTCGGGTGACAAATCTCCCGGGAACCAGTTGGTCAGGTACAATGCCTTATTACGAAT
>JALVDO010000696.1 GCA_027008975.1 Saprospiraceae bacterium
GTCGTAGGGGCCGTAATAATCTCTTCTTCCCATTCCCAATATTTTACCGTCATCCACCACTTGAAGAAAAGCGATGAAGGGAGAGAACGTGTCCACAAAAACATGTTCCCACTCGACCGTGCCCAAAGAATCTACATAGGACAGCACCGGAAATACCCTGTCAAAAATAAACGGGGGAATTGGGAAGCTATCCGGTACTTCATACCTGGGGGCTACGACATAGTGATTATGAAGTGCAGCTATAGCCATGCCGCCTTGTACGATGGCCGTGTATTTGAAGTCGCGATGCCACAATACATTCATCTGGTCGTCAATCCGGGCTAAAAAGTACAACACATCTAAAGGTTGAGAACCTGAGACCCCCAACATATATCCCCCGGTAGGGGATTGGGCAATGTATGGAAAGTAAATATGGCGGTCAGGAATAAAGGGAAAGCGCTCCTGAAGAACATTAAACCGGTGATCCAGATGAAGCAACCAAATACTCCGTCCGGAGTATTTGAGGAATTTGAGATTGCCGGTCATCACCAATGTGCCGTCATGTCCCTCTATCATTTGGTTGATATATATGCCCGAGTCCAATAGTTTGTCATCGGGAGGCTCTATATCTTTCCAATACAGGGTTTTGCCCGTACTGCTCACGGCGACGAATCGCAGAAATCGACTATAGTCTTTGCGGGTCACCATTCCCGCAAAATAAATCGTATCCTCCACCACCACACAAGAAGCTCCATTGGGGATAAACCACAGACTATCTCTTAGATCAAACTGATAGGTCCATATCGTATCTCCCCGGGCATCCACTCGGACCAATCCCGTTACCCTGTAGATATAATCCCCGATATTGACATCTTTGTCGATGAAAAGTATATAGTCATCATCGATGGGGATTATTTGGCCTGCAGCCTCTAATCCCTGGTCATTGTGCGGTTCGATTATCTTAGACACCTGCTGTCCGGTTAAGGAGCTGAGAAGGTATGAAGAAAAAAACAGTATTGGTAATATCTTTTTCATAATAATGTGGTTAAAATATAGAACCGTGCAAGTAAGATACTTACACAGTTCTATATCAATGAAGGATTTATTTGATGATTACAATTCTTTTAGTGTCGATGATTCCCCTCTTCTTATCGAAAAGGCGGGCCATATAGATGCCCGATGCAAACTTAGCGGTCGAAACTTTCGTGTCTTCGCTATTCAGAGGCACATGCAACTGCAGCCGTCCATTCATGCTATAAATACTCATTTCAAGCCCATCCTTTAGCGGCTTTTTGAGCCGGATCACCATTTTGTCTGTCACCGGGTTGGGGGTAATCGTAAAGACGTGATCTTCAATATCGTTGCTACTGTTTACACCCGTCACAGGTTCATAGCCTGGCGGGTTACTCTGGCCATCCTCGATATCTATACCAGTCAATAGGCTGAACAAGGCTCTGGCGTAGCTTCGTACAGCGGCATCGCTTTCTGCAATCGTACGGAGCAAAAGAGAATCCGAGGCACTTAGCAGGTATTCACCAGTGGATTGGAATCTATCCAAATTGATGTATTGGATTTGTTTGAACAGTGGAACTTCCGCGATGCTATCGGGAAGTGCATTGAGTGTATTGAGGGCATCCCAATAACGCTCTGCATCTACCTGAACACCGTATTTCATAAAGCGGGTATCGAGGGAGCCGTCTTCGTCCAACACCCCAATGGCTCCATCGACGTCTCCATTATCGATCTTCTGCTGGACTAATTTTAGCTGGATACAGTCCTTCTCCTCTACCAAATCTCCATACTCCACAGTTCCCTCCTGACCCGCTGCAACCATATCTGCGAGTTGAGTAAGCAAATTGGTGTAGTCCCCATCCGTAGGGTTATCCGGGCAGCTGAACTTATGGTCGGGATCGTCCGCACACCGCGAATCTGTAGCTTTTTGAACATGATAATTTCCTGACGTCATCGGAATTTTACAAGGCCTATCCTTTGTGGTGTAATAGGTGAAGGAGACCGTATTTCCCACCGTTACTATATCGGGAACCGTGCCGGGATCGGTAAAGCAGTTGTCCGC
>JALVDO010000697.1 GCA_027008975.1 Saprospiraceae bacterium
CTATTCCCATAACGAACAATTCCTCGCTGCCTATGAAAATCTCAACTATTCACACCTCGTGTCCAATCATACCCAATGGCTTCTTGAAGAAATGTTAACAGACAAAGCATTCCTCCGACAGTACATTCAGGTGAACCAACAACGATTGACTGAGGTCTATGTCACTGTCGTTAAAAGTCTGAAAAAACTACAAATTGATTACGTACCATCACGAGGCAGCCTATTTCTATGGATTGATTTGTCGCGTTATCTATCACAGGACACCTTTGAGGCTGAGCGCGAATTTTGGTCGGAATTTTATCAAAAAACGGGGATACTACTCACGCCCGGCGAGGGATTTGGTCATACCAAACGAGGATTATTCCGGATTGTATATCCCTATTTCGAAGTACCGGACTTACGAGTAGCGATGAAGCGGATGGAGACTTTTCTGATGGGATAAGAAAAAACTCTTGGAAACTTTCCTACAAAAAAATATTTCCCCTATGCCATGTTAATAAAAAAGCCTATTTTTACCACCAAAAACAGCTTTGAATTTTAAATTTATTGATGATATTGCCAAACTCTTCAACCAGGATATGCCTGAGGCGGAGACGCTCGATGCCCTTTTGGACAAAGTCATCCCCCTCATCAAGCACGATAGTGAAGACCTCAAGGAAGAGCATTTTTATGTAGGCACACACTTTATGGAAGTGCGTGATGATGATGATTTCCACGAGATAGTCCTGCGCATCTTCAACCCGGAAGGTGAATACCTCATCTCTACCGACGGTGAATTGGTATGCGGTAGTTGGAGACATCTTAAAAATAAAATAATTTTTGGAGAAAAGGATTGTGATGGTGAGATATTTGAGTCTGCCTTCATAGACAAAGAGTTCATGGCGCTAAAAAAGGTAGGTAATCCCAAAGCGCTTGATCGAAAATACCTTTTCCTTGTCAAAGAGTCTATTGCCAAAAAAATGGAATGGCGCGAAGCTGTCGAGCGAATGTTCAATAATCATCAGGGCTATAGTAACCTCTTTATTCTCCTAAGTATTTTTGTTTTACTGATAATTATTATGATGTTTATGCTCAGCTAACCACATTGCCCGTCACAACTTAATCACTACATCTGCCCCCTCCACGGTACTCATCCTGTGTGCCACAATAATTACCGTTTTATTACCAAAAAATGCCTTCAACTGTTCCATAATGGCTGTTTCATTTTTGGTATCTAGGGCATTCGTTGCCTCATCTAACACAATAATTTCGGGGTCTTTATAGATTGCTCTTGCTATTAATATCCGCTGTTGCTGTCCCTGACTTAGCGGATTGCCTTTGTCTCCTATTTTGGTGTGATAACCAAGGGGAAGCCCCGCTACAAACTCGGCGATATTGGCTATTTGGGCGGCTCGTTCCACCTTTTCGAAATCTATTTCTCCCTGCTCACTTTCTGCGATATTCTCAGCAATCGTGTCCGAAAAAATAAAACCTCCCTGTAGTACCGCACCGCACCGTTCTCTCCATTTTTCCGGTGTAATGGTGTTCAAGTTGACTCCTCCTACGAGTATCTGTCCCTTTGTCGGCTCATAAAACCCGAGTATCAACTTCACCAGTGTTGACTTGCCACAGCCACTTTCGCCAATAATGGCAGTAATCTTTCCTTCGGGAATGACAAGGCTTACATCCTTCAGCACTTCATCTGAATACTTATTGTAGCCAAAGCTCACCCCTTCAAAAACAATATCGCCCCTTGGGATTGAAGTAGTGGTATTTTCCCTTCGCTCCGGGGGCTCTTCCTGTATCTCTCGCAGTCGATCCAAACTCAAGCTCGCATCCTGAAAGACCCTAAAAAATTGTCCAATTTGTCGCATGGGCACATTTAGCTGCCCTACGATGTATTGTACTGCCAGCATCATGCCTAAAGTCATCTTTCCGGCGATAACCGCCTTAGCAGAAAACAATGTGATTAGAATATCTTTCACCTGATTGATAAAACCCGCTCCTACATCCTGTGACTGGGTAATCGTCAGTGCATCGAGATGAACTTGGAAAAGCGCCTTGCGAATAGCCATCCATTTGTGTTTACGCCTTTCACCGCTTCCCTGCAGCTTAATCTCCTGAATGCCCTGCAAAATTTCAATCATACTCTCCTGATGCTCTGCTTCCTGCTGAAAGCGCAATTGATCGACTACGGCACGCCGCCTCATCCACCACATTATCCACCCGAGATACAGCAAACTACCAATCAAAAACACGACAAAAACCAGTAAGCTATAAAAGGCCAATACAACCCCTAACACCACAATACTAAAAAAGGAAAACAGCATCCCCAGAGTTGCATTCGTCAATAACAATTCAATTCGTTTTTGGTCATCGAGGCGCTGAAGCAAATCTCCCGTCATCTTTCTATCAAAAAAAGAAAGAGGTAAGCGAAGTATTTTATTCAAGAAATCATAGACGAGATGGATATTTATTCGAGTCCCCAGATGCAGCAGAACACTGCTCTGAACTACTCGGATGGTCAATTGCCCGATCACTAGAAAAAATAACCCCAAAAGGACGAGGTATATAAAATCCACATCCAAGTTCGCGATACCCTTGTCAACAACAGCTTGGGTAACCATAGGAAAAATAATCTGAAGCAACGTAATAATAGCCAAACTCCCGGCCAAATACCATCCCAACTCCTTATAGGCACTCAGGTACTTGAAGAGTATTCGCCAATTCTTATCCTCCGCTTTCATGCCGGACTGCTGCTCAAATACAGGTGTCGGCTCCATCAGCAATGCCACGCCTTCCTTGCTTTTAGCCAGCCAATTGCGTTCCAGTTCGCTAAAAGATACTTTGCGTTTTCCCGTTGCCGGATCGGCAATTCTCACACCATTTCGACCCCAGTCGTACAAGACTACAAAATGTTCCTGATTCCAATACAAAATACACGGTAGAGGACAACGATCTAATCCATAATTATCCCCCTCCGATTGGAGTGGTATTTGCACCGCAGTGGTATTCAACCCCAAAGACTCTGCTGCCTGTCCGATTGAATAAATAGAAACGCCTTCCCTATCCACCGGCATCCGTTCGCGCAACTCAGATAGAGGGAACTCCTTTCCATACCAAGCGGCAATCATGCGCAGGCAGGTCGGGCCACAATCCATGGTATCCGGCTGTCGATAAAATGGAAACGAAGAAAACATGGGGCTAAATTAAAAAAAAAGAAGAGAAGATATTTTAAATACCTTCTCTTCTTTTTCTATTTCTCCGGCATCCCTTTCTTGTCCTTCTTCTTTATTCTAAATGCCACTGTCACCTCATGGGATCCCATATTGTATTGTTGGAACTGCTGGAAGGAGACATCATAAGAGTAGAACAGTTTAAATCCTTTGAGTTTTGTTCCTAAAAGAATACCCATCGCACCAAGCGAGCGATAGGATAAACCCGCCACCAATTGCTCATTCAGGAAACTAGCTTTCAGATTCAAATCAACCTGTGTTGGAGACTCTCGTATTTTCCGGATTAGAAAAGAAGGCTCTAATTCCACCTTCCAGTCATACAACTTAAAACGATGACCTATCAGAAAAGTATAAAAAGCAAAAGGAGAACTCTTGGTTTCCCCAGTAGAAATGATATCCAATTTATTACGAACCAAGTTATTCAAAGTCAGTCCAACAAAAGTATTATCTTCGGCGCCCATCGTGCTGTATAGCCCAATTCCCGAGTCAAATACCCCCTCTCCATCCAGAATATCCTCCAAAAGATTGTCTTCCGGCTGATAAAGCCCTGAATTGACAATATCATTATCTACTCGCATTCGCTGAAATTCTGTAAAGAATCCGGCAGAGACCTTCGCAAAGTCTTTTACATTAAATCGAAATGCAAAGTTGAGTTGTACCTTTATCCGTGCTAATTGGGCAGCAGTCTCAGACATCACTCCCAACCCTAAACCAAATGACTTTCCAACAGGTCCATCATAAGTAGCAGAAATAGTTTTAGGGGCATCTACAAACCCCGTCCAGGCTGTTCGGACGTTGAGATTTAGATTGTGAGCGCCATTCACTCCTGCCGCTGCAGGGTTAATCAATAGTGGATTAATGGTATAATGCATATAAATGGTCTCATCCTGTGCCGACATAAGGTAGCACGAAACCGAAAATATTAATAGTAGTAATACTTTTCTCATTATAAAAAAATTAACGGATTTGGGAAATATTTTTTTGATGCCTACCTCTTTTCCACAAGAGGCAGGCATACATCTTTTTATCTAACGATGGTCAACGATCCTCGTAATTGAACCAACCCATCAGGTGTTTGATATTCTAAAACAAAGTAATAAGGTCCCTCAGGAAGAGCTGAGCCATTTTGGGAGGTTCCTTCCCATGTATTGTCGTAATTGTCCGTTTCATAAACCAATTGTCCCCATCTATTGAAGATGGTCAAATGGTTATCCGGCAAATCACCAACACAAAAGATAATGAACTCATCATTGGAGCCATTTCCATCAGGAGTGATTACGACCCGCTTATCTAAGCACGGGAATCTTCTATCAATCACCGTACCAAAAGCCTCAACCTCTTCACAACCATCTGTGTCGGTCACTACGACAGAATAAATACTTGGACATAAGCCGGTCACTACATTTTCGGTTGTCTCGGCAATATCATTACTCCAATCATAAACGTACTCTCCATTTCCACCTGTCACCTCGGCCACCACGCTACCATTACACCCATCAGTTGCCGGGTCGGCTGTAAGTGTCACTTCAATAGGGTCTGGCTCTGCCAATTCAAAAGCACCCGTCGCAGTACAACCATTATCATCGGTCACAACTACCTCATAATCGCCAGCCCCAAGATTAAATCTCGTTGACAAAAGTGACCCATCCGTCCAATTGTAAGAGTAAGTCGGCACTCCTCCATCGGCAACAATAATGATGGAGCCGTCATTCTCTCCACGGCAGGTTACTTGATTCACATCACTGTTTATAACCAATTCTTCGGGTTCAGTAATAATCACTGTTTTGTTGACAACACAACCAACCTCATCAGTCATCCTCACGCTATATTCACCTGCCGGAAGATTTTCAATAACAGCTTCTTCTCCAATCATCAGCCCATTTCCAAACCATACATATCCATAATCTCCAATGCCATTTGAAGCCGAGGCAATTGCACGGCCATCGCTGGAACCAAAGCAACTCACACCATAACCGTTGTACAAATCATCACTAGTCACCTGTACGGAGCCCGTCAGGTGTGATAGGACATTAAGAGTATAGGTTTGAACGAGTATGGCTCCTGTCGCATCTTTAATACTAACGGTATAATCACCTGCCGGAACCCCCGTAAGGTCTTGCGTGGTAGCAATAATTGTTGGCTGACCGGCTTCTCGCCATTCATACACGTAAGGTTCTGTACCGCCATGCGGTTCTATATCGATAATGCCATTGGAATAATCTTCGCAGGCAACATCGTTTAATGTTACCGCATCCGAAACCGTCAACGCCCCAACGGTAATAGGTGTACCAACTAATTCACAACCGTTTCCATCCTGAATAGTAGGTACATACAAAGCATCTTGCAATCCAATGATGAATGGACCCGAAGCCAACGTGTTCCAATTCACTGTATAAGGGAAGGTACCTCCCTGTATATCCAATGAGATACTTCCTACATTTGTAGTGCCCTCTATATCATTAACCACAGTTGCAGTATAGGTGATGGGATCTGGCTCAGCAATTGACTCATTGCCCGTAACTATAAATCCCTGACTATCTGTGATAACGTAACTATAAGTGCCGGGCGATAAATTTTCGAGGAGGAAAATACCATCCATGTTTCCGGTAAGACTCTGACTACCAATGACTGCATCATAAGGAGGTACTCCTCCGGTAACGATAATGCGAATACTACCGCTGCTCTCTCCATTACATCTAACATCGTTGGTTTCAACAGATGTCACTGCCAATGGTGCACTAGGTACAATATAGCAAAATTCTTTTGAACAGTTTTGGTCTGTAATTGTCACACAATACTCTCCAGGCACCAAATTTGATAAGGAAGAGCCACTTCCAAGGTTTGGATCCCATTGGAACGAATAAGGAGGTGCTCCTCCACTCACCTGCAGTGTGATTGAACCTCCATTGCCACTCGATCCAGCTGACTGAATAATTGGTGTCACCATCACTGAAGGATAGGTTCCGACCTGAAAAGAAGCAAAAAGCTGAATGTCATTGGCATCTGTTATCACCAAATTATAATCCCCTGCAGCTAAACCCGAGACATCTTCGGTCGTACCTACCGTCGTTGTCCCCAACATCCATAAAAATTCCAGTGGTTCAACACCACCGGTAACTGTTATATCAATGGCACCGTCCGACTCATTCTCACAAGTAATTTGCGTACTAAAGTTCTGTATCACGAGGTTTTCTCCAATATCATAACAACCCGAAACGGTACAACCTGCATTATCCGTCACCGTAACACAATAGGTGCCAGCCGCCGACAGATTGGAAATGTCCTCAGAAGTAGAAGTAAAACCTCCCGGGCCCGACCACTCATAAGAATAGGTACCCGCTCCTGTACCACCGACAACGGTAATCCCCAGCGCTCCGTTTGGTACATTTACCGGAACGATATTGGTAATTGACAGTGGAGGATTAATACTTTGAACATTAAATGATTGGGTTGTGGTACAGCCGTGGGCATCCGTTACTGTCACGCTATACCCTCCGGCAGAAAGTCCCGTCGGATCTTGTACATTGGATAATGGAGGTGACCACTCATAAGAATAGGGTGCAGTACCTCCAGTCACATCCATATCGATTGCCCCTGTATCATCATTATCACAGAAAACATCTGTCACCGATACTTCGGTTGCCACTAAGGGTGCCGGCTCCGTTATAATGAAAGTTTGAGAAACAGTCAACCCCGTTTCCGTTCCCGTGATAGTCACAGAGACTGGCCCCGCCCCTAAATTAGTAATAGTCGAAGTAAACACATTTCCTACACTCCATTGATAAGAGAAAGGCCCCGTACCCCCGACGGCATCAATACTGACCGAACCGTCGGCCGCACCATTACAACTTACAGGAGTCACAACAAACATATCTATAGACGGAGGTACATCTCCTATAGTAATCTCACCCTGCGTTCCACAAAATGGAATGATATTTTCGTCCGCATCGGTCACCTCTATACTAGTAGGTGTATTAGAGAAAATCACCGTCGTATTCTGTTCCGAAATAGCCCTAAAGCATATATGGAAGATGGCATCTCCGCAAGGAACGGTAACTCCAGTCGCTGCATTTTGTATCCACTGACAAGTGATTTGCCCGGGCTGAATAATACCGTTACCCGGCACACCAAAATTGGCAAGACTCATATCTTCAAGCGTAAAACCGCCGATAGAGACAAACTCCAATACAGCTGGGTCGTAATTCAACGAAAATTGCATCCCTACAATATTTTCAAATCCGGCTGCAATCACATCCAAACAAAACTCTTCATCAAGTTGTACATTTACATCCTCAATATCCAAACAAAAAGTCGTACAATCGAGGCCTGTAATCTCCACACTTCCACAGTTCAGCGATGGTACAACCGGATTCTCATCTGTATCCGTTACCTCAATGGGAGAAGGCGTATCTGAAAAACAAATATCAGACGTACCGGGACCAACAACGTCGAAACACAAATCAAATGCCGGCGTATTGGCGCCCAAAGTAACTCCTTGGAAGGTGCCGTCAAACCATGACAAGGTAATATTTCCAGGTGACGGATTGGCTACTTGAGAGGCATCTAACCCTGGTATTCCAATATTCTGAACACCCGTGAAATTCAACATGGTTTGGTCGTAGTTTATCGAAAATTGCAATCCTACCAGATCAATAAATTCGTTGGCGGTTACTGTAACGCAAACATGATCGCCAACCTCCGCTGTCAAATCCCCTATGGTCATCGTCAACGCAGGAGTATCTCCACCACCGCCACCAATCGTTACTGTTCCACCGTTTGTGACAGGTGTAACCGTCTGCTCATTGTTGTCGATTATTTCTATTGCAAGAGGAGTACCACTGATGGATACCGGTGTTGCACCGCTTCCGCCTACGATATTAAAGCACAACTCAAATATGGCAGTGCCATCTGCTACTGATGCTCCGGCGACAATGTCCGTTGCCGTCCAGGACACCGTGATATTACCCGTTGAT
>JALVDO010000698.1 GCA_027008975.1 Saprospiraceae bacterium
GCTGACGAATTGCTCCTTATCGAGCAATTGTCAGCATGCTGACAAGCTTGGCTTCGTCAGCATTCGAGTCCCGTCCAGACCGCAAAAAGCTCAAGCGTTCGCTTGGGCTTTTTTTTTGTGACTACTTGCCTCCTCACAATGTAAGCTTGTAATGTGGGGATAATGAATTTTGTAAATAGAAATTTTTTAACATTTGCCATATTTTCATGTTTTAGATTACAGGGCTACGCCCCTTGAATTAATTCATTGTTACTCGTTGTTACGAAGATATTAGGGCTACGCCCCTTGTTTTACGAAGATTACATGGCTACACCCCTGATTAGTCTATTGCTACTCGTTATTACGAAGATGCTGGGGCTACGCCCCGTATTGATTCAGTAACATCTGATTTACAAATATAGTAACTACTCGGGGGCTCACTATAGAATCTACTTGGGGCGTTAGCCCCTTAATCTTCGTAATTAAATAGACTATAAAAAAAGAAAGGGGCGTAGCCCTGACATCTGTTCATTATTTCATTCAAAAAGATATACTTTAAGCGAGATAAATAACCGATTATGCAAAATGCACGTTTTGTCGATTAAAGTAAAGTATTTATGCTGACACGGGAATCCCGTCGTCAGTATATGCTGACACGGGATTTAAATATATTTCCATTTTCGGTAATCTACCCCGTCGTCAGTATATATAGGATGGTAATCTACAATTGTCGAGGCTATTGTTTTTATTGATACCCTGAAAAAAAAATCCCAACATCAACAAGGGAATAAGAATCAACGAATAAGTGAAAATATCCTTATTTTGCATCTTGCTAATTCTTAGAAGTTCAAATTGATAACGCCATTTTTACATTTTTGTTATTATTAGCACTAACTTCGCTCCAAAGCTCATTTAACGCTTAATTTTGCACCATTCTTTGCACCTTTCACCAAGACAAAAGACAATATGTATAAGTTTTCGACAATCCTATCACTCGTATTAATGATCATATCGTGCACGAATAAAAAAGTACCCGACATTGCACCTCTTGCACAAAGCGCCCCTGCCGTACGAACCGTAACAACTCCACAAAAAATACCTGAGGAGAAAGTGAAAGTGTCTCCGGATTACGACACCACGCAGTGGACTGAATTGTACCGCCTGGATTCCAGTATTATCATCCTAATGAAATACGCTACAACTGATAATTTTGTCAAGGAAAAAATGTACCCCTGCTCACGTTGTTTTTTACGTCCGGAGGTAGCCCAACAAATTGTAAAAATCCAAAAGGAGCTACAAGAAAAAGGATACGGATTAAAAATGCTCGACTGCTTCCGTCCTAAACCCATCCAACAACAATTGTGGGACAAAGTACCCGATGCTCGCTACGTGACCCCGCCTAAAAAAGGATCCATGCACAATCGAGGACTCGCTGTTGATTTGACTTTAGTAGATAGTAATGGGCATGAATGCAACATGGGCACACCCTACGATTATTTTGGAGAAAAAGCTTATCCGGCTTACGCCAACCTACCGGATTCTGTTCTATCTTTGCGAAAATTATTGTCATCAACGATGACTCGCCACGGTTTCAAAGCAATTAGGACGGAATGGTGGCATTTTTATTATTCCGGCACGTCTTATCCCATCTCAAGTATGGTATGGGCGTGTAAATAGCAACAGGTGAACAGGGAATTTATTATCAATATTTTTTTTCTCATCCTTATCAATTTATTGATAAAGCCTTTTTACCTGTTCGGAATAGACCGGGTAGTCCAAAATGAAGTAGCGCAGGGGGAATATGGTCTATATTTTGCTCTCTTTAATTTCACATACCTATTTCAAATTATCAATGACTTTGGCTTGCAAAATTACAACAACCGGAATATTGCGATGCATCCAGAGTTGCTGGACAAAACCTTTCCGAGTATTTTGCTATTGAAGTTGGGCTTAGGAGGCATCTTTTTGTTACTGATTACAGTAGGGTTTGAGCTGCTTCACTTCCCCACCGAACAAATGCCACTGTTATGGGCAATTGGTTTGAATTGGATACTGCTTTCGATGATATTATTTTTAAGGTCAAATATTTCCGGCTTGGGGATGTACCGCCTGGATAGTCTATTGTCTGTTTTAGATAAATTTTTATTGATAATCATTGCCGGCATTCTGCTTTGGACACCGATTTTACCCCGCCCGTTTAAAATAGAATGGTTTGTTTACGCACAGTCTTTTTCGCTTTTTCTGACAGCGACGATCATCTTTTTCCTGATTTTCAAAAGGTTGAATAGTTTTCGCCTACGAATTGATTATACCCTTTTGAAAAAGCTACTTCTGGAAAGTCTGCCATACGCATTGGCGGTATTTCTGATGACGGTTTATTTTCGGATAGACGGGGTAATGATTGAGCGAATGCTTCCCGATGGCAAAGAGGAAGCAGCGTTATACGCATCGGCTTATCGCCTGCTTGACACGGCTAATATATTTGGATTTTTGTTTGCCGGATTATTGCTACCCATGTTTTCAAGCATGCTAAAAAACAAGGAAAATATCCTCCCGCTTCTAGGACTCAGTTTTCGGCTAATATGGGCAGGAGCGGTCATATTAGCGATTTCCTGTTTTTTTTATCGAGCGGAGATAATGGTTGCTTTATACGACACAGGAAGTGCTTATTCCGGAGAAATTTTTGGCGTGTTAATTTTGAGTTTTATCGCACTATCGGGTAGTTACATCTACGGAACACTTTTGGTAGCCAAAGGCATTTTAAAAAAAATGAACTACGTTTTTGCGACGGGTCTGGTGCTTAATTTTGCATTAAACTATTATCTAATACCTACGCATAAAGCCTACGGAGCTGCTTTTGCTACTCTGATAACACAAATATTTATTCTAGTAGCAGATATTGTTTTGGCAATAAAGGAGCTTCAACTTTATGTTTTCCCCAGATGGGTCATTTCCGTTATTTCTTTTACAGGAGTAATCCTTATCCTTGTATGGGGGATTAATTTATACATAGGCGGGCAGTGGTTTGTTAAATTCTTGCTATCTATATTAGCCGGAGGCATCGTAGCGTTTTTATTTAGGCTGGTTAGCTTTTCAGAAATAAAAAAGCTTTTAAAGTCAGGATAGTTCCAATGAAAGCCTACATTTGTGCTGCTTTATACCCCTCCCTATTTTTTATTTTACAAAACAAACGAAATTACTTTTCGATGGAGCAATATAATATATTAGACGTTATCAAGACGATTTTCAAATGGAAGAAAGCCATTATCTACACTTGTGTTACGGTATTGATAGGAAGTGTAGTGACGGCGTTTCTACTTCCTGTCTATTATGAATCATCAACCTCGTTTTTCGTATCCAGTACTGATCAGTTCAAACCGGAATTACTTTACGGAAACGGTACGAAAGAAATCAGATTTTATGGAGATGATACAGATATTGACCGTGTATTAACACTTGCTGAATCGGACGGAATGCTGTCATTTCTCGTTGATTCCTTTCATTTATACCAACACTACAACATCAACCCTGACAAACCTAAAGCACCTTATTACGTTAAGCTAACTTTATCAAAATTGATGGACGTCAAGCGGACAGATAAGGATGCCGTTGTATTGAAAATTCAGGATAAAGACAAAGAAGTAGCAAAAGAAATGGTCACTGCTCTACGAAATAGAATCAATGCCAAATCACAAGCACTCATCAAGGAAACGCAGGCTGCAAGCATCCAATCTTTCAAAGATGACATTAAAGCAAAATCGACCTTACTAAAAGTATTAAATGACAGCCTTTACAACCTAAGGCAACGCTATGGTATCTTCAATGCAGAATCACAGACTGAAGGCCTATCCGAGCAGTTATTCAATACCGAAGCTACACTTGAAATGAATAAAACCAGGTTGGCGACGCTTCGAACTATTGGAGGAATACCGAGAGATACCATCAGGATGCTAGAAGCAAAAGTCAAAGGACTGGAAAGCAAGACCAAATTAGTGAAAGAAAAAGTGGAACTCTTGAATAGTGGTATTGGGCAAATTAGCGCTTTAGAGGAAGAATATGAAACGGCAAGTGAGCGATTGAGCGAAGACAAAGAGCGCCTCAAAAGATATGAAGCGACCTTCAATGCGAACAAGGAGGCGTTAATTGTCATTGAAGACGCAAAAACACCTATCATCAAAGCACGCCCCAAACGAAAACTAATCGTTTTAGCGTCTGTTATTCTCGCGTTTTTATTCAGCGTAATAGGCGTCCTTTTAATAGATAATTGGAAGGACGAAGACTGGAAGAGCATTATCCATGGCAAATAAAATCGTCAAAGCCATATCATCACAGCGCACCAATTTCATCCTGTATATAGGATTTGCTGCATTACTGCTTCTTGGGTTGACTCTAGGGTGGGTAAGTGATTGGTATTATCTTTTATTGCTACCTCCGGCTGCATTGGTCGGATATTTGGCGATTACCGACTTCAAGAGTGCCTTTTACCTATTTTTGCTGACAATTCCACTTTCTATGGAAATTGAGCTACCGGGGGGATTCGGCACAGATCTACCGACGGAGCCTTTAATGGTAGGGCTGATGGGTATTTATTTTCTATACGTGTTGTCTCGCCCCAAAGAAATGCGTGCCAATTTTATCAGACACCCTATTTCCCTTATCATTTTATTGCATTTGAGTTGGATATTAGTAACGACTATCACTTCGAGCCTTTTCATCGTTTCGTTGAAGTTTTTCTTAGCTAAAATCTGGTATATTGTAGTCTGCTACTTTATGGCAGGACACCTAATCCGATCAGCGAAGGACCTCAAAAAAATGTTTTGGGTCGTCTTCATCCCCTTGGTGTTGACGGTATTTATCATTCTGATTCGTCATGCCGGGTATGGATTTTCTTTTCGAGACGTCAATAAAGTCATGTACCCCTTTCAGCGAAACCATGTAAGTTATGCTGCAACCATCACGTTATTTTTTCCCTTTGTACTATTGGCGCGAAGTTGGTACCCAAGGGGTAGTTTGCTACGACAAGGATTGAATATATTGGTTCTTATTCTTTTAGTAGCCATTTATCTAACCTTCACCCGAGCTGCGTTTGTGGCACTGGCAATGGCCGCAGGGGCTTATTATATTTTTCGATTCAAGATGGTAAAGTACGTTGTCATTTTGGCAATCATAGGTATTTTGGGTGGAGTATGGTATGTGGTGCACGACAATAAATACCTCGACTTTGCCCCAAATTACGATAAGACTATCACACACTATAATTTTGACAACCTGATAGAGGCGACATACAAAATGGAGGATATTTCGACCATGGAGCGAGTTTATCGTTGGGTTGCTGGTGGTCACATGAGCATAGAAAAACCTCTTACAGGATTTGGACCGGGTAATTTTTACAACTTTTACCGCTCTTATACGGTCACTGGATTTACGACTTATGTCAGTATTAACAAAGAGAAATCAGGCATCCATAGTTACTACTTAATGACGTTGGTGGAGCAAGGCTTTTTTGGATTACTATTGTTTTTGTTCCTCACGTTTTATACCCTAATTCGAGGAGAGCGCATCTACCACCAAGCAAAAAATAAAAACGACAAACGAGTAATTATGACCCTTCTTGCAGTCATTATTATCATTGATGCTTTTTTGCTTATCAATGACATGATTGAAACCGACAAGGTGGGAACCTTCTTCTTCATTTGTTTGGCGCTATTGGTTAATTATGATATTAAAACGTCAACCTCAACACCGAACAGGCTGCACGATCGGTGAAAGGATCTTTCTTCATCCCTAATAATAAATTCAAGAGCCGTTTTTTCTCGGGCGTTCCTATAATCATTAGGTCAAAACTAGCAGATGTTAGTTCCAAAGCCTTGACAGGGTTATCGTCCTTTTTAATAATAATCTCAGCCTGTACCTGGCATTGGTCCAATAGTTGCTGCGAACGGTCTTTCAATTCCTTGAAATCCTCCTCTGTAATATCTTTTGGGACAATTCGCAGAAACTGAAGCTCTGCACCGTAAAATGTTGCTATTCTCCCGGCCACTTCAATCATGGACTTATCATTCCGATGCGGATGCATACTGACAAGAATCCGATGGATATAACGTACACCGTTGTCTTTAAATAATGCCAGATTAACATGAATATGCGAAATAAGCCAGCCCATTGGATTACGCACGATGATGCCATATCCGGCTTTGCCATCCCATCCCATGACAATCCATTTGCAATGTGCGCGATCACTAATAAGTTTGACCGTTCTAGTCAAATCGTGAGTAATATGTGCTTCAAAAGTAACTTCAACATTACGGTCTTCTGCCATCGTGGAAATTCGTCGATTAATGGAAGTTATAAGTGGATTATCCTCCAACATGGCATCTAAATCTGTTTGGTCGGGAATCTCTGTAAGAGAGACGACGTGTACCGGGCTTCCAGAGCCAATAGCTGCCCCCATCTCAACCAGCATTTCAGGAGAATATTCTTTCCCGAAAAGCGGAACCACAACCCCCTTCTCATCGGTTACAAAAGCTTCGATTTGCGATTGTTTCGCTTCCGTGGATGTCAGAAAATTATCCATCGTTGTACTTACCTTCTTTGTTGCCTTTGTTTTCTTCAGTAAATAAGCTAAGGCAGGACGCTGTCCATATTTGATTAGAATACCCCTTCTTTGCACTCTGCTTTTACCATAAAAAACATAGACCAAAACCCCCAATAAGGCGATGAGCATCCCGGCTCCAAGTGCCATACCTCCGAGAAGTATAAGTAAGGCTGCTCCGGATAGGATTCCAAACAGTTGTATCCAAGGGTAAAGAGGCGACCGAAAATGCGGCTTATACCACTGCACTGCCGTCTCCCTAAAGATAACCACACATACATTCTCTAACATAAACATCATAACCATAAAAGCACTGGCAAGCTTTGCAATTTTCTTTACATCAAGGAAAATAATAACAAGCGCCATTACTACTCCCGTTATTATTATAGTAACAACCGGAGTCAAAAACTTAGAATGCAACCTCGAGAACAATGGAGGCAATAACTTGTCCCGGCTCATGGCGAAAGGAAACCTTGAAGCAGCCAGCACACCGGAGTTCGCCATAGACATCAAAGTAATCACACCTAAGCCCGCAGCGAGCAAACCAAAAAAATGCCCTCCAAGATAGGCTACCAATGTATGGATTGGACGGATATCTGTTGCCAAATTCTTTACGGGGATATTGCCTACCAGCGTATAGGTTGTCAATACGTAAATAGTCATAACAATAACAAAAGAAATCATCATAGCAAGAGGAAGGTTCCTACCTGGGCTTTTAATTTCCTCAGCGATGGCAGCCACCTTTGTCACCCCGGCATAAGAGATAAAAACGAATGCGGCAGCAGCTATTAATCCGCCGCTTCCCTCTGTCATAAAAGGCTGCATATTCTCCGGTTTCACTTGGGGTAAACCGGCAATTAATATGGCAATCAAACTGAGGAGGCTAACGACAACTATAATTAGCTGAACGTTCCCTACCTTTTTCACCCCCATTATATTTAACAGAATAACAATAGACAGGAAAACTAAGGCGATTCCCTTGAGTGGCAAATCGGCAAAGATAGACAAGTAGGCACCAAAGCCTACCAAGGCAAAAGAGCTCTTCAACAATAATGACAACCATAGCCCCAGCCCGGTAATCGTTCCCATGGCCGGCCCGAATGCCCGCTCAATATAGACATACGTTCCACCGGAAGTAGGCATTGCTGTTGCCAACTCACCCTTAGACAGTACTGCCGGTAATACACACAATCCCGCCAAAAAGTATGCCAGCCAAATGGATGGACCTGTTTGCACGGCAGCAATCCCGGGCAACACAAAAATACCACTCCCCAGCATTCCGCCAATACTTATGGCAATAACAGTATACAATGGCAAACTCCTTTCTAATTTCTTCATAGGATGTAAATATAAAGAAAGGAATTGATTTTGTCTCGTTATTCCGGTTAATCTTTGGAGTAAAAACTAAAACAAACGCCGATAAAACTCCCAGACAAGCCCAAATGCGAATAAAAAAAGAGTGGTCGGGTATAGAATATCTTCATTATCGCAACTCCTAAAGCACTGGCAAATAACTAAAATACGGGGTACTAAGGCAAATATAAATTTGCCTTATCGAAATATGCTTTCCCACCAGATTCCCAATCAACCTGAACTGCCCAATTACCAGTAGC
>JALVDO010000699.1 GCA_027008975.1 Saprospiraceae bacterium
CTGAGTGTCCATGCTCCGGTTTTAAAAAGAAAAGGACACCTGCTGGTGGCCTATCGACGGTCGCTCACCGATATTTTTGAAAGTGGGTATTTCAAAAAGGTGTTCGACCAAATTTTTCAAAACTCTAGAATCACTTCCGATCGAGTTTATGTTAAAGAGGACTCAATTGAGGATATTTCCAGCCTTATCCCCGTCACCCAATTTTATGATTTGAATGTAAAACTGAATTTCCAATCCGGTAAAAATACGCAATGGGATATTTCTTATGCGAATATGGAAGATGCGCTCTATTACAATTACATCGAAGGAGACTGGTACCAAAGTGTAGATACGCTTCAGGTAAACAATGTGGGGCTTAGCGTTGGAGGTAAACACCGTTGGAATGAGAAAAACTTTCTGGAAGGGAGGTGCTCCTACTCGGGGCTTCGGTCTCGTTATGAGTACGCTGCTAACCTGCTGGATACTATCGTGGACACGAGGTATGGTGACCACAACGAAATTGATGATTTTTCTTTCAAAATTAATAACCATTGGGAGGGCGATAAGCAAATTCTCGATGTGGGCTACCAGTACAATTTGATACGGGAAGGTCACGGTATATACGTTGTTGCTCCATGGGAAAATCCCAATCGGTTTTGGACGGATAGTATTCAGGGACAAACCCATGCCCTTTACCTTGATTATCGCTTTCGGGTACCAAAAGTGGTGCAATTTAATTTGGGCTTGAGAAGTAGTTATTACGACCTCACTCGTAAAATATATCAGGAACCCCGCTTCTTTGTCAAAGTTTTTCCCAAACCACACTGGACGTTAAAAGTAGCAAGTGGGATATACTACCAGACCATTAATCAATTGATAGAGCACAACGAATTGAATTCCAACTCCAAATTGTGGGTACTCGCCAAGAATACCAATCAGGAAGGACGCGCATCTTTTTCGGTTGTCCGAAATACACAATTTTCCGTAGGGTTGAATTATCACCAATTGGGTTGGGATGCGAGTGTTGCCTACTACCAGAAAGCCGTATCGGGCATTACTTCCAGAACGGTAGATTTTAATTCTGAATTTCCACTACTAACAGGCAATATGAATGCACGTGGAATTGAATTTAGCTTGCAGCGAAAAAATGATTTTTACACCGGTCTAATCAGTTATACCCTGAGCGAGAGTATTTACGAATTTGAATATTACGAATACCCCTTCCCGGCCAATTATGATCAGCGACATTCATTGAAGTGGATGCAGGCATTTCACTACAAAAACATTACTTTATCCTCCATGCTTAACTGGCATACAGGTACGCCCTATGCGGGTGGCGTCTATAAAGTCATCGACTTGACCGACCCCAATGATCCGAGTTATTGGCTGGAGTTTGACAGGTTCAACGGGCATCGTCTTCCTTTTTATATGCGATGGGATATCAGTCTAATTTGGAATTTCAAAATCAAAAAAGTAAAAGGGCAGGTTGTACTTGCCGGATTGAACTTATTAAACAGGCGAAATATCCTTCAAAGAAACTACATACTCAATTACGCTGAAGAAAACACGCCTCCTCATATATCGGAGGTCAATAAGTACGGCATCCCTTTTACGCCAAATGTTGGCGTTTCCTTTCAGTTTTGAAGGGAGGAAGTTATCGATACTACTTTGCAGCAACTTAAAGGGTTTTCTCATAAAAAGCTCAAGGTGACAGCAGGAATTTTTGCAAAGTAAAAAATCCTGTAAATCCTGTCAGTAAAAGGGCTAATTTTGTCAAAGAAAATTTGCAACTACTTACCATCTCATAATGTAAGCTTGTAATATGGGAGCATTTGCCATATCTTTACATTTAAGATTACAGGGCTACGCCCCTAATTAATCCATTGCTAGTCGTTGTTACGAAGATATTAGGGCTACGCCCCTGATAACATATGGACATCCGGTACATAAATGTATCCTCTACCAAGGGCGTTAGCCCTTTAATCTTCGTAATAAGTGGAACTACAAAAAAAATAAAGGGGCGTAGCCCTGACATCTGTTCATTGTTCCTTTCTGAAAGATATAGGATGG
>JALVDO010000700.1 GCA_027008975.1 Saprospiraceae bacterium
AGTCGTATTATCGGATTGCAGGGCGGCGATTTGAGTCGTTCGAGCTGCATCGATACCATTGCTGACCATGGTAATGCTATCGCCGAGCAATTGCATATCTTTGAGCAGTTTTGCCCGTTCTTTCTGCAAATCATCCGTGGTATTGATGAATAACAGACTATCCAGTTCGACGATGGTGATGAGTTTTTGGTTCATCTGTTGCTGCCAGCCATAGACCTGATTCACATCCGTCTCTACGGCATCCAACAATTGTCGCTGTCCGTCCTTTACCGAGGCATAAGCAGCCATCTTGCCGGATGATGCATTGTTGAAAAAGGAGGCAATCTCCGGCTCCTGACTCAGATCGTAATTACCGGTGGCGAGTTTTCCATAAAGGCCTCTTCCACTATCCCAATAGAGGGCCTTATCCGTATTGGCATCATAAGTTTCGGCAATCTTTCGGTCGATGTCTTTGATGGATTGTTCTTCCCCGTACCAAGGCTCGTGGCAGTTCTCAGGAACGCCTGCCGGATTTAAGATAAACCAAGACTGCCCTCCGCCGTAGTTTGGCAAATCAATGGATGGTGGCCAGTAGTGGTTGGTTTGTTCCTGTATAATGTAGCGCTGTTGGAAAATATCACCATTATCGCTAGTCATAATATCATTCAAAGCAGCAAAACCATCGTAATCGATTGCTTTGCCGAGCCATTTATTACCGCGGTAGGGCTGGTAGTTAATCATGAGGTCATCCTCGTAATGGAGTCCGTCAACAAAGGGCGGATCGAAGGTATTGGTGCTGATTTTGACATCAGAGGCGGTTCCCTCTGTGAAGATGGCACCAGTGTGTAAATGGTGGAAATAATTGCAGTCGTACTCGCATTTTATGACATTTTTGACATACAATCCGGTTTTTACATCGCTAGAGAAGCTGCCGGTACCGGTGATTTGGTTTTCTTGAATAAAGTCGCCATATCCATCGGTATGATAGATGCCTACATTACCGCCGACGGTGGCATTGCATTCGATGCTGTTATTATCAACCTGAATAAGATTGGCGGCTCGCAGGCTAATGCCCCGACTGGACAGACCGGTAGTGCCACCTCCTCCGTACAACTTGATAGTGTTATTACTGATAAAGGCGGTGAGCGCGGGTCTATTGAGTGCTTCATTGACGGCAATGGCAGCACCTTTTATTTGAGTGCCTTCCGTACCGAGGTCTATCCTATTGTACAGTACCTCCATCTTTGCCGCTTCGTCATTTTGATGCAGATTAATGCCGATGTAATTGCAGATTATGCGATTCTTGAAAATTTTAATTTCGTCTTCCTCCCCGGCAAGATTGACCTCAATGCCGATATCGACATTATTCATTGGATTTCCGGCGATATCCACTCCGATACCTTCCGTCCATATTCCCGTGCGGCAGTCATCAAAGGTTTGTCCGAGATAATAAATTGGACGTTGATAGAGAAAGCCGGTACCATTCTCCTTTGTTTTGACGTGGATGCCAAATCCCTTATACGGATAAGCTTCATTCGAATAAGAATAGTCGGGTCGTATGTGGCGAAATAATGAATTGACCACTTCCACCTGTACTCTTCCTTCGACGATAATCCCATTTTGCATATCCGTGAAATTATTGGCATTGAATAGCGGATTAATGGTCGATGTCCCAACCCTAAGCAAGGCGGTTGGTGTCCCTGTATTGAAATAATAAATTCCGGCAAAGGGCATTTGTCCTGCCTGTACAAGAGGTGTCTGCCCCGGGTATGGCATCAGGAAGCCGTCATCCTCTCTAAAGGTATTGGAATAAAACTGCCCGGCTAATAAATAAGAGCCGGCTTCGTGGAAATACACGCCCACATAATTGTCATAAAATCGGGTATGATTGATATCAATAGAGGACTTATTCGCAGGCCATACGGCGTATTGGGCATCCTGTATGTATGAGTTATGCATGACCAGCACGGTGCTACTTTCCGTTTTTATTCCTCGCCACATATAGTCACAACCGTGTATTCCGCCGTTTTCGTTGACATTTGTAAAGGACAAGGTAGGGCTTCCCACGGGCATTTCAATTACATCAATAGAGGCACCGGGAGACATTAATATCTCCCCACCTGTAATGGAATAATCCACATCGACGATTAGTTTACCGGAGATGGACATACAGTTGCCGGTTAAGTCCAGTGTATTGCCGGCGGGTAGTGGGTCGGTTGGCATACCGTCATCGATTAGGGTGCTTAGTAGGGTGCCGGAGGGAGAGAGGTCAAGTAGGTAGCTGTCTTCGTTTTCGCAGACGCAGGGTTCACAATTGGGGCAACCGCAATCTCCGGTTTCTACTTTCTTTTTCACTATAAATTCATTACCACAGTCATCGGTTATCGTAAGCATTACCATATAAGAGCCTTCTGCATTATAGGTATGCGTCGGGTTCATTTCTGTAGAGGTATTGCCATCGCCGAAGTCCCAGGAGTAATCGTAAGTATCTACATTTGGAAAAACATTAAAAAATGTAACTGTTGTACATACGACATCATAGTCAAAGTCCGCTGAACACTCCTGCTCGGCGTGGAAGTTATCTAGGAATAAGCCTCTCGTCCCCGTACTAGCCAAAATAATGTAATTGACAGGAAAATTAGCAGTATTTTGAAAGAAACCCTGCTGAGATGTAAAATTAAGCACATCTGAGTTGGTGGTACTAGAAGTAGGATTAATTGTTCCTAGACATATCGGCTCGAAGGTGTGTCCTCCACAATCAGTTAAAGCATTACAATCAAAAGGAATTAAAGCCTCAAGTGGATTACAGGGAGGGAATTCACTTCCCCATATTGTTAGTTCTCCATCTGTAGTAGTTTCGCCACAAATATCCAAGTCAAAATTCAGTACACAATTGGGTTGTATTCCTTCTTTTAGTTTAAGGGCAAAATATTCCCCCACATTGGGGTTATTACCACCACCTTTGCGTATAAGATACAAATAATGGTTACCTCCTGCCTCTACTTTAATATCAGCAGTATTTTGATTTAAAATCTCCCCATCATTGGGGTCTACAAAAATAAACGGAAAGCCTAAATGTGTGATGGAGCCAATATTATCATGTAATTCGAAACTTTCAAAATCATCCGCACACAATAAATTATCCTCACAGGGCTCGTTGCACGGCGGACAGTAATCAAATAGAATTTCAAAGCCGGCGGTATGTGGTTTGCAAGCACAACTATTTACAACATAAAAAAAATCTACCGTCCCTACATACTCGCTGGTAAAGAAATAACCATCCTCTCCATTCTGCATTCCTTCTTCAATTGTAATACCATTATGCAAAATGAATCCAATGTCTGCTATTTCCAAAGTTTCTCCATTTGTAACATCATTCAGTAGCAACTGATTTTTACTAATAAAAAAGGGCTCTCCTGCACATCCTTCAAAAAGGTTTAATAAACAAGATTCTTCATAAAATTCAAAATCGGTAATAATGTCCTGAGTGGAAGCATCATAACTCGCTACATTGAAACAACCGTTACAGGAGGGGCCTTTATATCCCAAATCGCACAAAATTTCAAATTCCGCATCGGTAATATCTCTCTTTGCCAGTCCAGCCGGAAGGTTGGGTGACATGACATAGTTCACTGAATTCACACTCCAGTCACCAAGATGACTTAAAGCGTTCAGAAAAAATCCCATCGAAAAAGTTCCGTCCTGCAATGCTCCGGTAAATGGAGATAATCCACCCCATACGGGAACTGTAACACCTTCACCTACTTCAATGTCCGGCACACCAGATTGAGTCCAATCTACCTCGATTACGCCGTCCCCTTCCAAATAAGTCGTAAAAACATCGGGATTAAGACTCCAGCAATTATCTTCGCATTCTCCATTAATAAAAGGCAACAAAGTGCCTGCTGCGTTTTGGGACAGATAACGATCCCAAATAGAGTAAAAATTCCAGTTAGGATTATCATATCTAGTGATTTGCATAACCGATGCATATCCTAATATATGAAGTGACTCATGCAATATTGCCGTAAAAGCATCATGCTCCGTATTATTCGGGGTGCTCCCTGATTCCCAATCGTAAAACCAATTAATATCTTCCATATTTATATCAATGCGACCATCGATAATAAGAGGATAAACATCGGGATCATTATCAAAAATTCCATAGTAACTAAGGGAGTTTGGATGTCCCCCATTTATTTTATAATATGCTCTATTATAGACAAGCTGGTCACAACCAGCCTCCTTTCTAGCACCCCCATAATAAGGTGTAGCCGCAGCTCCCACTCCGTTTATTGTCACATCATCTGTAATATAAATCACCACAGGTTCGGGCGAACATTCTTCCGTACCTACCCTTTGGTCAATCTGACTGGAAAGATAAGAAAAAACATCACAGACTACATTTTTCATGTTCGTATCAAAATTGTCCGGATCATCATAAATGATTTCAAAGTATCCGGTATTGTCACAATCACCGCTGAGAGTACTTTGGACAATCAATTCATCTGCCGTATAAGCATTCCCAAAGCGATCAAATAGTAATTTGTCAGGTGAAATATCTCTGTAGCGACTATTATCCTTTTCGATAGTACCACAACGAAGGTCATTATTTTCATCCTCACCCTCATTTCCAATCAAAAAAGTCTCATTAAATTCAGTTTCGAAAATGACACTGTTGGGTAATAACCCCAACTCCCTAGCCATCGTCAGGCAGTCGGGCTCGTGTGCATAGCCCATGTAGCTAAAACTCAATAACAAAATAATTACCCCCCCCGGAGGGTTTTCCAAAACATAGTTCTGTTTTTCATAATAAAAAAGTTTTGCCCGAACAATTGTTTTCTTTTGACGGTGACGGTGGTAAGGGGAGAAAACCGCACGGGTCATTTTCATTCATAGCTTTATACTATGTTAATCATCCGGAAAGTTAAAAAAATACTAATTACTTGCCTCCTTGTGCAACTGAACTAAATTATCAGCCTGTGGGAAACCTTCCTCCTCGTATCAGGGGAAGGCAGGCAGGCCGATAATACGCAGGCTCGCAACTAAAAAATATCGCTTTTGGGTGAGTTGTTGGAGCAAATATAAGGAAAAGTATCTAAACGTACAATTATTGTTGGGGATTTTTTTGGAACTTCAAAGCGGCAGAATTAATACAATAACGCAGTCCTGTGGGCTCGGGTCCGTCGGGGAAGACGTGACCAAGGTGTCCGTTGCATCGGGCGCAAACGACCTCTACCCTACTCATCCCAAGCGTATTGTCTTCAATTAATTTGATGTTGCCTTCAAAAATGGGCTGGTAATAACTGGGCCATCCTGTGCCGGATTTAAACTTTGTTTTTGAGTCAAATAAAGGTGCCCCGCAGCCCGCACAGTAATAAATTCCATCTTTTTTATTATCCCAATAAGCACCGGTAAAGGCGCGTTCCGTAGCTTGTTTACGCAATACCCTGTAAACCTGTGGTGCGAGGCTCTTTTTCCACTCTTCGTCGGTCTTGACGACTGGTTTCAGCACCTCGCCGGAAAGAGAAAGAATGGAATCCGGAGGGCTGGATTGTGCCTCGTGGGTATCAGTCCCCGCCGTGATAGATTTATTATTAGAGCAAGCTGTCAATGTGAGGAATGTGCCCAACATCAATATAGAAAACTTCATTCGTAAAGACATCTGTTATTTTTTTGATTTGCCTCTCGTCTTCGGCTCCTGCCAGTCATCTTTTTCTGCTATGCCAATAAGGTACTTGACAACAGAGGTGATACCGAGAAAGATAAAGAAAGAGAACGTTAGTACCGCATATATCCATCTAAACGAAGCAGCCTGATCGATTGGTATGCCGGAAAATATCCTACTGCCGACAATTATCCATATTAAAAGGCCGGAGTAAGCAATAAGGGATTGCTTCCAATACCTCATATTTTCGCGGGTACCGATATAATACAAGCAGGTAAATGTGATAAAAACAAACAAAAAAGCCGCACCTGTCAGCCAAAAGAATTCAGGCTTCTGGGAGCCTCCATACCGGTCTATCAACCATTTGACAATACAAACAATCGTATATCCTACTGCTGCAAATATGCCGAGTTGTATCGGGTTGTACTGTCGTGCAAAAACGGTATTGGTATCTGATTTGGACATCTTTAATCATTCAAACTGAGGCGAATTTTCTTTTCCAATTCTTCTTGTGCCTCCTTTATAAAAACATCCGTTTCCATCAGGTCTCGAATGGTTTTGACAGCGTGAATGACCGTGCTGTGGTCACGACCTCCAAATGTCTCTCCAATATTTTTGAGTGTTTGATCTGTTAATTTTTGAATGAGGTACATAGACATTTGCCGGGCTATCACAACGTGTCGCTTTCGGGTCTTACTCTGGAGCGTATCGACGGGTACTTTAAAGTGGTCAGACACCAAATCGAGGATATACTCCATGGTAATCTCCTTATTCATTTGCTTGACAAAAGAGCGGACAATCTCCTTTGCCAAATCCAAATCCACCTCTCGCTGACTCAACGACGACTGGGCAATAATACTATTCAGAGCGCCCTCCAATTCGCGAATATTATTATTAATATTGTAACAAATAAACTCAATGACATTGGGTGGTAATTCGACCCCCTCCCTATTCATTTTGGACTCAAAAATAGCAATTCTCGTTTCGAAATCAGGAACGGACAAATCGGTTGAAAGTCCCCATTTGAATCGGGAAGTCAGCCGTTCTCTGATGCCTTCCAAATCCTTTGGTGCTCGGTCAGAAGTCAGGATAATTTGTTTTCGATTTTGGTGTAGCTGGTTGAATATATTAAAGAATATTTCCTGCGTTTTTTCTCTCCCTTTTAAGAACTGAATATCATCGACAATCAGCACATCCATCAATTGATAATAGGTCACTAAATCACTGACGGCATTATTTTTGATGGCATTGATAATTTGGTTGGTGAATTTTTCCGTAGAGACGTATAAAACATTCATTTCGGGATTCTCCTCCAGGATGGCATTACCTACGGCTTGAGCCAAATGCGTTTTCCCCAAACCTACATCACCGTAAACGACTAAAGGGTTAAAAGAAGTAGTCCCGGGATTTTTGACAATTGCCAAACCTGCATTTCTAGCCAATCGGTTACAATCTCCCTCAATAAACGAGCTAAAAGTATAAGTAGGATTTAATCGAGACTCAACTTTGACCTTTTTGATGCCGGGAATAACAAATGGATTTTTGATTTTCTCACCGGAAATCATCCCCGGAGTGTAGCTTTTCCCCGCACTAACGCCACTATTAACGGAAGTGAAATTTCCTGAAGAACGAGGATTCGGTGCACTGGTACTACTCCCCAAGATTTGATATTCCAATTTAGCAGCGCTGCCCAACTCATTGGTAATGCTCGTCTTTAGTAATGATACATAGTTAGATTCTAACCATTCGTAAAAAAATTTATTGGGAACTTGTATGGTCAGTGAGTTCTCGTTGAGCTTGACGGCTTTAATAGGCTCAAACCAAGTTTTGAAACTTCTGGTATTTACATTTTTCCTAATTGTGTCCAGACACTTATCCCATACCGTACTATGATCTAACACCATACAAAAAATTATTAAAGCCCAATAAAAGGCAGGTCAAAAAAAAGTATAAATATAAGTGTATCAGTAAGTTAGGACAATTGAGGCGCCCTACAACAGCAATCCATTTGAGGTTTCCCATGATTAAAAGAAGTGTGAACTCTTCTTCTGTAAGGTGGAGTGCAAAGATGAGATTTTTTTGGCAAATAAAAAAATGGAATCGGGCAACTCATCCAATATTTTTCTTTTAAAAAAGCATAACTTATTGGCTTTGTATTCATTAACTGAAAAAATTTTTTCATATTTTTTTTTCAACACTTTTTCCACAAGTTGTTAACATTAGTACTACATCGAATCAATACATTTTTGTAACCAACTCCTGACGGCGACCACCTTGTATTTATCGAGGCGTTTTTGTGTTTGCTCCTTTTGGCTTCTTCCATATCGGACGATCCTGTTGAGTATCCTAATGAAATTCATATACTGACTTTTGGCTTCGTTGGTAAGTTTTTTATTTCGTCTTAGATATATCTCAAAAGAGGACAACAATGAGAGGAGAGCTTCCGTCTCCCCCTCCTCGAAATACATCCTTAGCAAAAGAATTTTTGCTCCGAGGTTGTACTGAATATTTGTAAACTCACTTAAATT
>JALVDO010000701.1 GCA_027008975.1 Saprospiraceae bacterium
TGGTAAAAGTTGGCGATTATTGGACAGCACACTGATTATGGCTATCAATGACAGCGTCATCCGCCTTACACTACCTTTAATTCCCAATAAAAAAACATGGATTGCGGCTCAGGAAATCGAAAACTCAACTTCCGTGAAATCGTGGTGCGAGACCATTGCCGGATCACCGGACGTTTCCTTCCATACTTTTGGGAAGAGTAAGTTGGGCAGGGATTTATTTGTGTTAGATATGGGAACGGGAAGTCCCGAAAACAAACCAATCATCGTATTGATGAGCCGGCAGCATCCGCCGGAGGTAACGGGTTTCCTCGCCATGAAAAGTTTTGTCGAAAGCCTACTGGATGACAATGCTCTGGCAAGTGATTTCCTGCATAAATACCGCATTTTGGTATTTCCATTGATGAATCCGGACGGAGTTGATTTGGGACATTGGCGGCATAATGCCGGTGGGATTGATCTGAATAGAGACTGGGCGTATTTCCGCCAACCGGAGACTCGCCAAATGGCTAAATACGTCATCGAAGTCGCACACAAAAACAAAGCAGAAGTCTATCTTGGCATCGATTTTCATTCAACTTATGACGACAGATATTACACCTTTGAATCACAGTTGAAAAGTAGCATCTATCGCTTTAAAGACTATTGGTTAATGGGCATCAAAGACCGAATCACCAATTATCATCCAAAAGACATACCGGGAGGGCTGCAACAACCAATTTCCAAGAACTGGTTCTATTTGCAGTTTAACGCAGAGGCTATTACATACGAAATTGGAGACAACACCCCCAGAGATTTTATCAAAGAAAAATCAAATGTTGCTGCCAAAGAAATGATGAAATTGTTAATTTTTAAATGATGCGACGGATAGTTTACCTTTTCTTCACTATTATGTGTCCACTGCTTGGACTTGCACAAAATGATCTTCCAAATCCGACTATCCAACGGGCGCACTTCCTATTTGCCAAAGGGCAGGAATATTTAAAAAAAGAATATTACGCCAAAGGTTTGGAGTACACCTATGAGGCAGCCAGGCTTTACAAGCAGGAGGGAGATTACTACCACTTGGCCAATGCCAACGTATGGACCACAGAATTGGCGCTAAACCTAACCAACAAACCGGATACCTTACTACCCTATTTAGACGAACAGGCGATACGAAATTCACTTCACTTGTCCAGCTTAGATACCTGCAAATTCTATCCTTTGTTACTACAAAACACCGGAGTTATTTACGGTCTGTTGGGTGATTTTCCCAAACAGGAAAAATTCTATACCAAATTATTCGAACTTGGAGAAAAATTAGGTGGCGAAGACGGTAAACGGTGCCT
Organism: Saprospiraceae bacterium; assembly: GCA_027008975.1. GTDB lineage: Bacteria > Bacteroidota > Bacteroidia > Chitinophagales > Saprospiraceae > JALVDO01. Next base: position 1,329 of record JALVDO010000701.1, read on the forward strand.
TTCCGACGCTTATTATGACTTTGCAATCATCAATTACAACAAAAGGAACTGGGATGGAGTCATCGAAAATGGCGAAAAGTCGCTTGAACTATCTATTCAGTTAATGGACAGCACCAATATCACCTACGCCAGGGGGATTTTAGCCTCCGCCTATGGAGATATTGGTAAAATAGAGGAAGCAAACGCCATGCTTCACAAATGCCTTCAATTTGCGCGCAATAACGAAGAGGCTTTGCAAATCTACGGTATGATGGGTGAAAATTACGCCGATTTGGGCGACTTTGAACGCTCTGCCGATTACTTCAAAAAAGCCATAGGTTTGTGGTCATCTTTTGGCAATGGGCTCTCCATCAAAACGCTCCCGTCACAACTTGGTTATATCCGTTCTTTACAACTCCGAAAAAAATACGACAAGGCACAATTGGAAATTGACAAGGTATTGCGATTTTATAAGGAACAGCGACTTGCCCCCAATTCCAATTACGAAAAGGTGCTCATCTATCGAGCAGGCATACTACTTGAGCAAAACAAATCCGGCAAGGCGCTCCAAGCAATAAAAAAAACACTTACCATCTTTCCTGAATCACCGGATGCCATGCTGGTACAAGCTCAAATTTACAGCAAGATCAAAGCTTACGATAAAGCCAACTCAGCAATAGACGCCGCCCTGCAAATCATCACCGGTGACACCAGCTATTCGGACAAAAAATTACCAATT
>JALVDO010000702.1 GCA_027008975.1 Saprospiraceae bacterium
ACATCTACATATAGGTAGTTGCTTTTTTTCATTTGATCATCATATAAGGGAACTATTGCCCAACCAAAAATTGTTAGTATTCAATTATTAGGAACGCAACATTGGAAAGAAAATGAAAAAATACGCAATTTCGGATATTCACGGGCATTTGAAAACCTTTAATCTACTATTGGATACCATCGGGTTTACGCCGAAAGATGAGTTATATATCCTTGGAGATATGGTTGATCGGGGCTTGTATAGTAAGGAGGTTTTGGATAAACTAATGGAGATGCAGCAGTCGGGGCTAAAGGTCTTTTGCCTGATGGGCAACCACGAAAAGATGTTCCTCAACGCCATCGAAAATCCAATAGATCGGGTGTATTGGATAAAATATGGTGGTGCGCAGACAGCAATAAGCTTTGGGCTTGATTTTGGCAATTTTAGCGTGCCGGAAAGGTATGTTCATTTTTTGCGCAACCTCCCTACGCATTTTGAAGTAGATGATTACATACTGACACACGCCGGGCTTAATTTCAAAAGCGATGACCCCCTTTCCGATACGGAAGCCATGCTCTGGATTAGGGACTGGCATGATAGTGTCGATGCAGATTTCCTCGGAGACCGGATAATCGTCCATGGCCACAGCCCGCGAAAACGCGATTTCATCCTAAATCAGTTGGAGAATATTGATAGCGACCAGGTACTCGACATCGACAACGGTTGCTGTTATAATCATCCCGGATTTAACCATCTTTGTGCTTTTAATATGACCGATAAAGAGGTGGTTTTTGTGAAAAATGTAGGATGAGACATGCTGCTCATCCCCATCCGGGAAAAAAAGCATCCACGTAATGCCTGATAATCGGATGATCTTTATCTTTTAGTAGAATGCCAATGATGTCGAAGCGGATTTCTCCCTCGTAGTAATTTTCTTCCATATAAATAGAAGCAGCTTGTGCCATGAGTTCTTCCTTTTTGGGGCTGACAAAAGCAGCGGGAGGACCGAAGTGTTCACTACTTCTCGTTTTGACCTCGACGAAAACTAAATCATCCCCATCCTGAGCAATGATGTCGATTTCTGCCTTGCTGAACCGCCAGTTGAGGGCGAGGATTTGGTAGCCCTTCTTTTCGAGAAATGCTTTTGCCAATTCCTCTCCAAGTTTCCCGATGTCCTGCTGGATAGCCATTACAAATCGGGATTTGCGCTGTTGTTAACATCTCCTACTTTGATGGCAATAAATTCCAAGTTAGGCGTAGCATTATTGGTTAAATTCACATGTATGGAAGTCGGAAAATCATCATTCAAAGGCTGTGTAGGATCTGTAAATTGATAATCGGCGGGAACAAAGCGCCAGGAAGTATTATTCGGGAAACTATCCTCCACCAGTAGTACGACCTTCTTCAACCGGATAATATCAAGAGTCGAAACACTACCTGAATTATCCACATCTGCGGCAATTATTTTATAAGGAGAATCCAAAGGCTGTACTAGTAGTATGTGTTTGGTGATAAGTATCTGATCAAAAGTAGATAGTCCATTGTTGATGACCGTGTTTTTGAAGGGTATGATTTCGACACTATCCTGCATGGGGAGCTCAAATTCACCATCCGTATTGGTCATAGAGGTGCCAATTTGTGTACCATTATTCCAAAACTGTACCTCGGCATTGGCGACAAAGGCATCTTCTTCCGTTGTGATGATACCGAGTAAGGGCTCCGGCGCGCAAAGGCTGTCGGGGTCTTGTATGGCTATATCGACAAGGCAGGATTGCCAGTTGTTTTGCTCATCTCTAGCCCAAAGAATCAACTGGGCCGCCGGATAATTATCACAGTTGGCAGTAAAAAGAATACTATCCTTCGCCTCCTGAGGAGACAGGGATGAACCAATTTTAACTTCAATATTTTCGTTCGCTGTGCAGTTGTCGGATACAGCATAGTCGAAGTCTGATGGATGGATATATTGTTGGTCATTAATATTCATCACTAAGGGAGTAGAGGACGGACAATTAATAACGGGGGCAACCGTATCCCGAACAATCAACTGTACACTACAACTCGATGC
>JALVDO010000703.1 GCA_027008975.1 Saprospiraceae bacterium
TTCGTTGACAAAAATACCGGTGCTGTCACCAACAAAAGTGAAAGCTATATCCCATTCATCATTGGCGATATGAATATTCGAATCATCACTCAGCCGGTAATAAACCTGCTCGTTGTAGCTGGCTCCGGTGGTGAGATAGACGAATTCCTGTGCATTTAACAGATGCGGAAGACAAAAAGCGAGGAAAATTATGTATATTTTTTTCATAAGCTGCAAGTGTTTTATTAGTTGTACTTACAAAAATAGTAAATTTTTTGAGAAAGTGTATGGATGTCAGATTTTCTCCCCTCTTAATCGATAAAAATGGCTTAATCATCGAGATTGACCGTACTTTTACAAAAAAAAGTATGAATCGACGTGCAAGAAAAGCATATTGGCTAACATTCGGTGTCATATTTCGCTATATGAGATTATACGCGGGCAGTAAAATATTTGGTGAGAAATATTGGAATAGACGCATTGAAAAACTCCATTTACAATCAGCACAAAAGATTAAGAATGGGCTACTCGAATTGCAGGGTTTATACGTCAAGGTCGGGCAACTCATCTCTATCCTATCCAATGTGTTGCCGGATGCTTTTCGGGAGCCGTTGGAGTCGCTACAGGATCAAATTCCGCCAAGGGACTACAGTGAAATCAAGCAGACTATTGAGCGGGAGTTTGGCAAGCCCATTGACGAGGTTTTTGCGTCTTTTGAGGAGACCCCATTGGCAGCGGCATCTATTGGTCAAACTCATCGGGCTACTATTAAAGACGGGACAGAAGTCGTCGTAAAGATTCAGCACGCCGACATTGAGGAAATATCCAAAGTTGATTTGAAGGTCATTCAAAATCTGGTCAAAATTATTACCCGCTTTTTTAATATCAGAGGGATGGATTACCTCTATAGTCAGGTTCGGTTAATGATTGAAGAAGAACTGGATTATGTGCATGAAGCAAAAGTGATGAAAGTTATTGGTGACAACCTCCGGTCAGAAAAAGGCGTTCGCGTCCCAATCGTCTTTGATGCGTATAGCACCCGGAAGGTGATTACCAGTGCTTATAGCGACGGGGTAAAAATAACCGATACTGCACAATTGGAGGAGTGGGGAATAGACCGGACGGAGCTTGCAAAACGCTTTATTAAGATGTATTGTAAGATGATTTTTGAGGATGATATCTTTCACGCAGACCCACATCCCGGCAATATTCTTGTAGAACAATCGGGGGAAATAGTCTTGCTGGATTTTGGTGCGGTGACGCAACTCAATTCGGAAATAAAGACTGGCATACCGGAGATGATAATTGCTTTTACAAGACAGGATACACTTGGTATGGTACAGGCTTTGCGCAAAATGGGCTTTGTAGGCTCTGGTAAAGATGCAGAACAATTGGCAATGAAATTATTGGATGTTGGGCAGGATTTTCTTCAGAATGAGGTGCAAATTGAAAGCCTCAATCTCGAAGGGATTACCATTGATCCGGATTCCGATATTATCAGTAAGCTATTCCGGGTTATTAATCTCCGGGAGATAGCCAAAACCTTCCAAATACCAAAAGACTGGATATTGTTGCAGCGCGTTATGCTGCTTGCTTTGGGTGTGAGTAATCAACTCGATCCGAAGATGAATCCTGCTGAAGTCCTTCGTCCATATTTTAGAAAGATGGTCATCGACCAAAAGGGTGGTATCACCTCCTTTATAATTGAGGCAGTCAAAAATCAGGCAACCACTTTACTGGCTTTGCCATCAGAATTGAAAAAGACCCTGCAAAAAGCCAATAAAGAAGGTATTGAAGTCAATTTTGAGGCATTGTCTCAACAATCCAAATTAATTAGCAATACCCTTCGTCAACTGGTTTTTGTACTGATAACTATCGCTGCGGTCTATTTTGCCAATTATTATAATGAACACCACTACTCAACAGCTTTCACCATCGCCAAATGGACGGGGATTGTCGCTTTTGTGCTTTTTTTACGAATAACTTTCAGGCTTACAAGGTGATAACCTCAAGAAGGTGTCAACCTCCCTCCTATTGTCGGGAGACAAGCTTGGGAGCGAATCG
>JALVDO010000704.1 GCA_027008975.1 Saprospiraceae bacterium
TTATAGTTTGGGGAGCTTTGCGGAATTATAAGTTTATAGGTAATTCAAATTACTACTCGTTGAGACGTGCCGTCGCAAAACGCACCAAGGTGTAGGTCTTTGACCTATGGTTTGGTGCGTTTTTTTGTAATTTTGCCTTGAAAACGGTAGGCTGAAAGCCTATGCCTATATCCGCATTGCGACCGCAGGTCGCAGCGAGTGGGGGCAGGCGTGACGACCACTATAATGTATATGATAATCGAAATGAGGCATTAAATGAAGTTCTACATATGAATGACCCAAGATATCCTCCGCAATTTCGACAGAATAAAGCATTCAAGTACTACTATCAGACTCAAGGTCCAACTACTACAAAACATAGACAATAACATGAGGAAAATTTTAATATTTTTCATTCTTCTTTTTTCGTATTCTTGTCATAGTCAAAGGAATATAACCTCTTGCGACACTTTAGCCATAGATGAACATGTTCAAGATGTATTGGGTGTTCATGAAGGAAATTTAGTAAGCTATTTAGTCAAAAGAGGTGTCGATAAAGCTAAAATTTCTAATAGGCAATCATTGCAAATGCTTCGAATTTTGACGTGCAATGATGAAACTATATTAATATCGGATGAAGTTGGAGGCAAAATTATACATTTTTTTATCGAGAAAGGGATAGAAAAATTTGACCCGAATTATTTTTTATCACCTCCAATTGATAGTTCCAATTATTCATCATTTTTGCCATACAAAGAAGAAGGAACTCCATATGGTTTTTTTGCAAAAGATACAGTTGTAAGTACAATTAAGAGCCTAACCATGACAGTAAATGGGCAGGCCGTTAAAATTCCTAAATCCGCTTTTGAAGATTTATTATTTCCCAACTTCTGCTTCACAGAACTTTCAATAAAACCAATCCAAGCTTTTGTGTCTGAAAATAGAGAATATATTTACCTATACATTTTTGGAGAGCACCGAGATTCTGATAAAATAGCCTACAATACTGCATTTCAATATTCCTATATGGCAAAATTGATAATTGACTTAGAGAAAGGTTATCAATCAAGAATAGTTTTAAGAGGGGATAAACTTTGCTATTATAATTGGGATAATTGTTTAGACTTCACAGGGTTTTAAATAAAAGGCGGCGAGAAGCCGACACAATTAAAAATTAAAAACCAGCCCTGCTCGCTCCGACGTGCCGTCACAAAACGCATCAAGGCGTAGGTCTTTGACCTATGGATTGGTGCTTTTTTTGTAACTTTGCCTTAATAGCGGTAGGATAGAAGCCTATGCCTATATCCGCATTGCGACCGCAGGTCGCAGCGAGCAGGGGGGGTAATTATTATCGAAAGAAAAATGGATAAAATAAAAACTACGCTTATTGGATTTTTAAAATTCAAAATATTTGAAATAATTAAATTATTGAAGGGGCTAACTATCCTTCTAGTGCTTGTGATTTTAACTTTTTCATGTGGAAGCTCCTTTAAGGATTCAAATAAACTAAATGAAATCATAAATAATTATAAAATTCATCAAAGAGAGATTAGGGAAATGGAATCTTTTTTTCTTTCGAAAGTTTCTATGGGAGGCGAAATATCTATTTTATTTAACAGTAATGATGAGGTGTTACATTTAATATCTTCTACTAACATAAAAGAAAAGGATGGAGGATTTAATAACATCATTTCTTCTGAATATAATATTTTGGTAGAATCACCGAGAATGGATTCAATTTTAAAGTCAATAGGGTTAGCTAAAGGAACGATGGTAAATCTTATGTCTTATCTTGAAAAAATAAATTGCATAGGAATTAGCAATTTAGATAAGCGGTTAAAAATTTATTGCCAATATGAAGGAGTAGGATTGTATTCTTATATTATCTATGAGGAAGGTTCTAATAAAAATGAATTTGTGGACTCAATATTATACTCTGACACTAATATGTCTATTATATACGAGACCCCGTTTTAGGTGTCCAAATTACTATCAATTAAATACAAAGTGACCCCTGCTGGCACCGACACAATTAAAAACCTGCCCTGCTCGCTCCGACGT
>JALVDO010000705.1 GCA_027008975.1 Saprospiraceae bacterium
GGAGGAGAAACGCCCTTTAGATAAAAAAGGGAGAATCCGAAGGGAGGAGTTAAAAAGGAGGTCTGTAGGTTTAATGCCAAAAGAATTCCCAACCACAGCATATCTACCCCCAACTCCTTAAAAATGGGATAAACAACGGGGACGATGATAAAAATAATCTCAATAAAATCAATGAAAAAGCCGGCGATAAAGACAACGAACATTACCAGAATCAAAAACATCGTCGGCGACAGATTGGAAGAGACAATCAGTTCGGTCAAGTAACGGTCGCCACCCAACTCCCGAAAAATAAAGGTAAAAGTAGTAGCGCCAAGCAATATCATAAAGACCATACTAGTCAGGTGGGTTGTCTCACGCATCACTGATTTCAGAATGTGCAACTTAAATTTCCCTTGAGAAACCGTTAAAATAGTCGCCCCCATCGCCCCTATTCCGGCAGCTTCCGTGGGTGTTGCCTTCCCTGTAAAAATAGCCCCCAAAACTAAAACGATTAAAGACAATGGCAATACAAATGCCCAGATTACTTTTTTGATGAAATTTTCAGACCGAAAGTTTTTCATCTCCTTTGCAGTATAAGGTGGTGCCCATTCCGGTTTTAACGTTGCTACAATAACCACGTAAAGAATATAACCCACGACCAAAATAATACCCGGAACAATAGCCGAAGCAAACAAATCACCTGCCGGAACATTTAATACACTACTCAAAAGAACCAAAACAATAGAGGGTGGAATAATCTGACCAAGTGTCCCCGATGCTGCAATCACTCCCGTTGCCAGCTCCGGACGATAACCACGCCTAAGCATCGTCGGCAGACTAATCAACCCCATCGTAATAACCGTCGCGCCTACAATTCCGGTAGAGGCAGCCAACAGCGTCCCCACAACGATGACAGACACCGCCAATCCTCCCCGGAGCCGACCCAGCAAAATGCCCATAGTCTCCAATAATTCGTCAGCCAAGCCCGATTTTTCAAGCATGATGCCCATGAATATAAACAAGGGCACTGCCAACAATATGTATTGCTGCATAATATTCCCAAATACCCTCGAAGGTAAAGCTGACAGGGCAGATGGCTCAACAAAACAAATCGCATAAAGCATAGAAAGTCCCCCAAGCGTAAAGGCAACCTTATACCCATACAATATCAGAATAAAAACGCTAATAAAGAGAATAATCGCAATGGCTTCCATTGATTAAATTTTTTCGTTTTGATGTATATCGGACTTATTAATATACTCGGAGTAATCCCCTGTACTAAGCGCAAGATACGCCTTAATAAGCATGGAGACGCCCTGAAGAAAAAGAAGAGAAAAACCCAGCGGAATTGCCAGTTTAATCCAATACCAAGCCTTTAGTCCCCCGGGATCGGGAGAGCCCTCCCCCAACTGGTAAGAATCCAGAAAAAACCAAAAAGAATAATAAATAATAATTGCCGACCATGGTAACAAAAAAATCAAAGTCCCAACGAAGTCGGTCAATGCCTTATTGCGAGGGCTGAACTTTGTATAAAAAACATCAACACTTACGTGTTTGTCCTCTAAAAGGGAATACCCGCCCGCAAGTAGAAAAATCAAAGAAAAAATATGCCACTCTAACTCATTCTCCCACTTCAGCGAAATGCTGAATACATATCGCATAACGACATTAATACAGACTAAAATAACCAATGCCAACGTCAGCCAACTTACTGCTCTGCCAATACGAGCATTGAGTAAATCAATCCCATTCCGTATTTTCCGTAAAAAAACATCCATATTCTCTAACCATTTATTTGCCAAATATTCCCAATAATACGCTGAACGCTGACAAAGATAAGAATTATGCAGGACTTCATCAAATTGATTCTTTTACCTTAAAAATGCTAACCTTAGCGAACCTTGGCGAATCCTATGCGGATCTCAAAACCACAGGTCCCAAAAAAAACTTACCTTTGCAGTCATGAATCACGAATCGAATCAGGGACAATGGTTGCCAATTACCTGGAAAGAAGTTAAAGAAAGGGGTTGGGAGGAATTGGATGTGGTGTTGATAAGC
>JALVDO010000706.1 GCA_027008975.1 Saprospiraceae bacterium
AATCTGCAATTTGGTGCTATTTCGGAGACTCTCAAGTCGGTGGTGTTCGGTAAAATAGCACACTTCCTTTCCCAACATGCTCTTAACTATTTTCTTTTCCCGACCTATAACTCCCCGGACTACACCCAAAAGCCTTTTTAAACTCTTGTGAAAAATAAACGGGTGAACTAAAACCGACATCGTAGGCCACTTCTTTCACACTTATCTTATTGTTTTTCATCAATAATCCTTTTGCCTTACGCAGCCTAAATGCCCGGATATACAGGCCCACCGACAATCCCGATTCTTTTTTTACCTGCTCGTACAAACGGGTTTTGCTGATGCCCATACAGCGGCAGAGTGCCTGGGTAGAAAATGAATCGTCCGCGTAATTTTTTTCCAGTATTTCGTCGATAGATGATAGGAAGGCATTTTTTCTCAAAACGGCACCGGATTGGGCTTCCTCATGGCTCGCGGCATCCCGAAAACGAGCTTCCAGTTTTTTGCGTATTTCTATCAATTTTTCAACGCGGATCAGCAATTCCTTTTTATCAAAGGGTTTTATCAAGTAAGCATCTGCTCCATAGCTCAGTCCTGTATTCTTATCCTGTTGGGTCGCCTTAGCGGTGAGCAATATGATGGGAATATGGTCGGTCTGTTCGTTATCTTTGAGTTCCCTGCAAAGTTCGAATCCATCTTTTTTGGGCATCATTACATCACTGATTAGGAGGTCCGGAACGTATTCGATGGCCATTTGAAGGCCTACTTCTCCGTTGTCCGCTTCTATAATCCGGTAATCCATATCGAGGCATGATTTAATAAAAAAACGAACATCCAAATTATCTTCTACCAGTAAGACCATTGGGAGGTCATCGGGGTTTTTCTCCGCTTTGGAGTGTTTGACACCTTCATGTTGAGGTGCTATTTCCTTTAATTTTTCTACATTTTTCACTACTTCTACCACTTCATGTACTGAGGACTGACGGATGGGAAGTCGAATGGTAAACTCCGTGCCTTTCTCCGGCTGGCTAATGACTTCGATAGTGCCATCCATCAATTCAATCAATTCTTTGACCAACGCCAAACCGATGCCCGTACCTTTTCCTCCAGAGTTTTCACCCTGATAAAAACGGTCAAAAACATTGGGAAGATCGATGGCATTGATTCCTTCCCCATTGTCCCTGACCACTATTTCCAGTGATTTGTTCTTTCTGTTGTCAAGACGCACAATCATTAATATTTCCCCGTATTCCTGTGTGAATCTTATAGCGTTGGACAAGAGGTTGGAAATAATCATTTCCATTTTTTCCGCATCAAAATCCATGACGAGTTCTTCCATTTCTGAATAGCAAACCAAGGAGATATGTTTGCTATCGGATAGCGAGCGAAAAGCATTTACCTGATATTTTAAAAAGGAGATGATATCAGCCCTTTTATATTCGGTTTGCATGTGGCCGGATTGCAACTTTGACAGACCCAGCAGGTGATTGACCAAGTCCAAAAGCTTTGCTCCATTTTTATAGATGGCATTTGCTTTTTTATGAATAGCTATTTTTTTGTTTTCTTTCAACTCTTCGGACAATCCCATAATAACCGTCAGTGGCGTACGGAATTCGTGGGTTATATTGGTGAAAAAGGTGCTGCGAACACGGTTCAATTCTTTTTGATGGGCTTTTTCTCTTTTCTCATTTTCAAGTGTTTGCATTACCTTATTTTTCTCCGTTTCCAACATGCGGGTTTTATACCCCAAACCCAATGAGAAAAACAACAACTCCAGTCCTATTCCTAAATATTGAGGGAAAAAGGTAAAATTCCAGTATCCAATAAAATTACTTTTGCTGAAAATAGACAACAGCATATTCATTAAGGCCGTCAGTACCAAAATGAGTGTACCGCTTAAAATGTATTTCGCCAATTTGCTCTTTGACTTTAGCAACAGAAAGACAAAGTATATTGAAAATAATAAAAAGCCCACCCTCAATATATTATCCATCTTCCAAGCCAGCCATTTGTCATAGGAAAACACAATCCTGTCCAGTAAGAAATAAATACCCACA
>JALVDO010000707.1 GCA_027008975.1 Saprospiraceae bacterium
ATAAGCAACTGATGCTTTAATCGTTTTAAGAGAAATTGAATGAAGCTCGATTCCGTCTAACATTTCTCTATATTTTTCCGGCGACATTTTCTGCATATTATAGTTCTTGTTTAGGCTGATTTTTTATAATCTCTGAAATTCCAACTATTTGTAGCTGATTGTGTCTGGAGTTTTGGCGCCTTAATGTTATAATAAATCTCTTGTATTCTATAAAACAGATTTTTTAAGTCAGATCGAATTTCACTCACTTCTTCCTGAATGCTATGCAGGTAAGACCTACGTGTCAAAAGGTATAAGCAATATTGATTTAATGTTGTATTATTTTCTTTTGCCTTATATGCCAAAAACATATGTAGTTCTGAAGGAATTCTTAAAACAAATTTACCACTGAACTGTTGATCTTCATCTTCATGAGGTTCAGGTATTGGGATACCTTCTTCAAGATATTTTTCAAATAAATATTTTTTTACCTTTTTAAGATCAGATAAAGCCTCTTCAACCGTTTCTCCATCACCAACAAAAGCATATTTTCCTAACATAGGAATACTGGCCTGATATCCACCACCTTCTTCATCTTTGATTTTTCTAATTTCTATAGGATAATTTAATGACAGGTAATATTTTATATCCTTTTTCATTCTTCTTTTTCCTTTATTATTTCTATAGCTTTTATTATTTGCAACAGATAGAATCCCTTGATTTTCCTACCCCCTTTTACGGGAAGGGTAAATTCTCCATTTTGTCCAAAATTTGGCATACCAATTAACTTTTCATGCCTCACTATAATATGGGAGCCTCTTTTAAAATCCAATTCAAAGCCAAACCTTTGTAAAACCGAAATAACCTCATTTTTTTCAACAAGAGTCGGTCGAGATTGCCATTTTTTTAAAATTTTTTCTAGTTTCCCCACTTAAATGGCTCCAAAATATATCATATATAGTATCAATCTACAAGAACATAAATTAATTTTGCAGACATTATATATATCAAAACAATTTCATCATTCAAATATCTTTATAATTATTAAATAAATTAAATATGTTTTTTCATCAGATCAAAACTATTATACTCAAAATACAAAATTTACAAATCCCGAACTAATTTGAAAAAACATTATTTTATAATAATATTTTTAATGATTTTTAAAGATCCGACTATTTCAGTATTTCTAATCTAAGTTTATTTAGGAAAATCACTAAAAATTCAGTTTTTAGATTTTTTAATAAGAATTAATGTCCTGTTCTTTGCGCATTACATCTTATACCCTATTCTTTATTTTTTAAATAGACCCAATCCGACGAAAATGATCGCTTTTATTGGAATTGGCATGCAGTCCATCCCAAACCCAATTTTGACGGAAAAATGAATTTGGGATTTAATACCAATGAGTATTCACACAAAAAACGGTAGCACTACTAACTTTTTACCCTTCCTCTTCCGCCTGGGTGGCCTGCAAGGCTTTTAGCGCCTCAAACTCCCGATTGACTTCATCGATGATTTCGGCAGGCTCGGGAACCAGGTTGGTGTCCGTGGCAACGCCAATGTACACATTGCCACAGTAGCTGAATATGCTTACCCCCATGCCAGCCCGTCCCGACTGGGGCACCCAGAATAAAATGGAACTCACTTTTTTACCCGCCAGGTAAATGGGCTGCTGCGGGCCAGGGACATTGGTCATTACTGCGGTAATTTTGGTGCCAAAGAAATTTACCAGCCATTTTTCCAAAAAATGCGGCACCATGCCCATAATGCGTAAAAACCCAAATACCACCTGGCTTTGCAGGGAACGCTTCAATTCCCGGGAATGCCGCCGGACTTCCAGCAACCGCGGCAACGGTTCTTCCAGGCTTAACGGCAGGGACAGGAACAACAAGCCAAATTTATTCCCCAATCGGATTTCTTCCTCTGCCGGTCGTAAATTAATGGGCACCGCGGCACGGATGTTCAGATCCCGCGGGACACTCCCGGTGCGTTTCTTCATGTAATTTTCCAGCGCACCGCTAATCACGCTCAGCAACACATCGTTTACCGTGGC
>JALVDO010000708.1 GCA_027008975.1 Saprospiraceae bacterium
TTTATGGGTGGGAGCAATCGAACGCATTTACCAAAGTGGCATCCGAAAAATAGCCGTTATTCATCGTGGTTTTTCCAATTTTGGTGACAGCAAATACCGTAATATTCCCTTGTGGCAACTGCCCATCGAATTGAAAAGACGCTTCCCTGATTTGACTTTTATTTGCGATAATAGTCATATATGTGGAAGTCGGGAACTGCTGCAAAAAGTAGCCCAAAAGGCACTTGATCTGAATTACGACGGATTGATGATGGAAGTACACCCTGAACCGGCCAAAGCCTGGAGTGATGCCAAGCAACAAGTGACACCGGAGGCTTTCATCGAGATAACAGACCAACTCATTCTCAGGGAGGAATCCATCAATGACCCGCATTCTCAAAAACGCATTGAACACCTGCGAGCGGAAATCGATGAGATTGACGAAAGTTTGTTTGCTATACTCGGCAAGAGAATGAAGGTTGCCGAAGAAATTGGTCGCTACAAAAAAGAAAATAACATCGCAATCCTGCAAACAAACCGCTGGAATGAAATACTGGAAAAGGCATTTGACCGCGCAGATGAGAAAGGGCTTAGCCATCGCTTTATGGAGAAATTCCTAAGGGCGATACACGAAGAGTCCATTGACCATCAGGAACGGGTGATGATGAATGATTAATTTTATGATTATCAAAAATAATCTGCCCCGAACTTGCATAAGTCAGGCGATAATATTTACCTTTGGGGCGCCTAATATGGGTGGGTTAATTAGATAAAATCAATTATGAATTTACACGAATATCAGGGTAAGGAATTACTTCAAAAATACGGTGTAGCAATCCAGCGGGGTATTGTTATAGATGATGCTTCCAAGGCGTTGAGTGCCTTTGAGGAATTGCAAAAGGAAACGGGTACTGAATTTGCCGTCATCAAAGCTCAAATTCACGCCGGAGGGCGAGGAAAAGGCGGGGGCGTCAAATTGGCAAAAAATAAAGAGGAAGTTGTAGAAAATGTAAACAACATCCTTGGAATGATGCTGAAAACACCACAAACGCCCGGTGGACTGAACGGCCCGGGTAAATTGGTTAGAAAGGTGTTGATTGCAGAGGATGTCTATGCTCCTGATTTCGATGCTTGCAAGGAATACTACATTTCGATAATGATGGATAGGGCTAAAAAACGCAACGTCATCATTTATTCGACAGAAGGTGGAATGAATATCGAGGAAGTAGCGGAAAAAACGCCTCACCTGGTACACAAAGAACACGTAGATCCTGCTTTGGGGTTGTTGCCATTCCAAATGAGGAAAATAGCCTTCGACTTAGGATTGAGCGGTCAGGCATTCAAAGAAATGACTCGTTTTATTTCAAAGCTTTACGCTGCTTTTGTGGGTTCAGATGCCTCCCTTTTTGAGATTAACCCCTGCCTGAAAACAGGAGATGACCGGATACTGGCGGTTGACTGTAAAGTGTCTCTTGATAACAATGCACTTTATCGTCACAAAGATCTTGCAGAACAAAGGGACGAATCCGAAGAAGACCCAACAGAGGTCGAAGCAAGGAAACACGGGTTGAACTACGTGAAGCTCGATGGTAATGTTGGCTGTATGGTCAACGGAGCAGGTTTGGCAATGGCTACGATGGATATTATCAAATTATCCGGTGGCGACCCTGCCAATTTCCTCGATGTCGGTGGTACGGCTGATGCCGAAAGAGTAGAGGCGGGCTTCCGGATTATCCTCAGGGACAAAAATGTTAAAGCCATCCTTATCAATATTTTTGGTGGAATCGTTCGTTGTGATCGCGTGGCAAACGGTATTGTTGATGCCTATAAAAACATGGGTGGAATCGACGTCCCGCTCATCGTTCGCCTCCAGGGGACAAATGCCGATGTTGCCAAGAAAATTATCGACGAATCCGGCTTGGCTGTTCATTCTGCCATTCTGCTAAAGGATGCAGCGAGATTAGTCACTGAGGTACTTGCATAAATTTTTGTAACCACTTAGAGTAAAACGCCCTAAGTGGTTACAAAAAAATAACACTATGCATTTACCTTA
>JALVDO010000709.1 GCA_027008975.1 Saprospiraceae bacterium
AGTTTTTGGGTTTATTTATTAAGCCGTTTGCCTTGATGATTCGTTTGTTTGCGAATATCTCAGCGGGGCATATTATCATTTTGAGTTTGGTAGGCTTGGTATTCATATTGGGAGAAAACGGGCATAGTCTTGGAGGAGGAATTACAGGTGCTATTATGGGGGGATTGTTTACCCTTTTTATGAATGTTATAGAATTAATTGTCGCCTTTATACAGGCGTTTATATTCTCTTTGTTGGCTGCGGCATATATTGGTTCGGCAGTGGAAGAACACCACGGACACGAAGAGGCGCATTAAGAAATTTTTAATTTTTAACCATAAATTTTTTAAATCATGATGAGTATGGGAGCTATTGGAGCTGGATTGGCAGCTATCGGAGCAGGTATCGGAATCGGTATGATTGGAGGAAAAGCAGCCGATGGTGTTGCACGTCAGCCGGAAGCAGGTGGAGACATCAGAACGAATATGTTATTGACAGCGGCCTTCGTTGAGGGAGCAGCATTGTTTGCTATCGTTGTCGGTCTATTGGACGTACTGAAGTAATCACACAAAACGAATTGGTATCCGGAGATGTAGCGGTTGGCTCCACTCCGGATGCTTTTGTTTTTTTTGAAAAGAATTTTAAGTATATATAAAATACAGATAAATGACGTCATTTATTTTATTAGTTGATTTTTCCATTCTGAAGCCGGACATCGGTTTGATTTTTTGGACGACGGTACTTTTTTTGATCGTTTGGTTTTTTCTCGGGAAGATGGCATTTCGCCCCATTCAAGAGGGGTTGAAAAAACGCGAGCACGACATTCAAGGAGCATTAGATGAAGCCAAGAAAGCACGCGAAGAAATCGCCGGATTGAAAGCTGATAACGAGAAGATTCTCGCAGAGGCAAGAGAGGAGCGCTCAAAAATATTGAAGGAAGCTTCGGAGATGAAGGAGTCGATTATTGCGGAAGCTAAAAGCAAGGCAGGAGAGGAAGCCAATAAGATTGTTGCCAATGCCAAGTTGGAAATTGACAATCAGCGCAAGGCTGCCATCGAAGATTTGAAAAATCAGGTGGGTACTTATGCCGTGGAAATAGCAGAGCAAATTTTGAAAAAGAAATTGCAGGGTGATGCTGAACAGGAAAGCTTCATCAAGCAATTGGTGGACGATGTAAAACTGAATTAAACGAGGAAGAAATATGTCTGTACAAAGAATCGCATCACGGTATGCCAAGTCCTTGTTTGATTCGGCAGTAGAGCAGAATAAAGTAATGGATATCCTGGAGGACGTCAAGTCCCTTTTGAATACTTCAAAGGATGCTGAGTTTTCCGGTTTCTTAAAGAATCCGATTATCCCTGTTAAGAATAAGTTGGAGGTCGTCAAAGCACTGTTTGGGGGTAAATTCAACCCGCTAACAATGTCTTTTCTCAATTTGATTTTTGAGAAAAGAAGGGAGACCGTTCTTCCTGAGATTGCCGGAGAGTTTGTTAATTTATACCGAGCATCTAAGAATATTTCCTCTATGAAGTTGGTGACAGCAACAACCGTCTCAGAGGAAGTGCTTGGTGCTATCAAAGACAAATTGGCATCGGGAATGACAAGTGGAGGAACATTGGAGATTACTACGGAGGTGGATAATTCCCTTATTGGCGGTTTTATCGCCGACTTTGGCGATAAATTATATGATGCAAGTGTTGCACACCAATTGAAAGAATTAAAACGCAAATTTTCATAGAAACGACAGTTCAGAAACTGTTGGTGCTATATGAGATTATGAATAAACCGCCCATGACCGGGCGACAGTTTTTTTTAAAAGAAAAAATTTTATAAAACATGGTTGATGTAAAACCGGACGAAATATCGGCAATATTAAAACAGCAACTTTCCGGTATCGGTAATGCTGCGGAATTGGAAGAGTATGGGACCGTTCTTCAGGTAGGAGACGGAATCGCTCGTGTCTATGGATTGACGAATGCTCAAGCGGGTGAATTGGTCGAATTTGAGACAGGTGTTCAGGCTATTGTATTGAACTTAGAAGAAGATAACGTC
>JALVDO010000710.1 GCA_027008975.1 Saprospiraceae bacterium
ATGAAAAAGATTACCCCAAAAGCTATCATCCCGTCATCAGAAGGCTCATCAAAGCGTTGCAATCACCAAAAATAGAAGACGATATGGAAATAGAAGACGAAGTCGTCAATGAATTTAACAAGCAGGCAAGAATGATTGAGTTGGAACGCGAAAAAGCGGAAAGGGAACAGCAGAGGGCAGAGAAAGAAAGACAGAAAGCTAAAAAAGAAAGACAAAAAGCAGAGGAAGAAAAACGAAAGGCTGAGAAGGAAAAACAAGCCAAAAACAACTTGATAAAAAAACTCGCCTCTATGCAGATGAGTAACAAAGAAATCGCAGAAGCTGCGGGAATAAAGGAAGAGGAGGTAGCCCGATTACTAAAGCAGCAATAAAAGTAAAGCGGTTCATTTCAAACGACCTATCCGATTCGTTTAACTTGGAAATTCAGATTTTATTTTTGAAGGATTACTAATCTTTATCCCAAAAGATTTTATTTTTGCGCCCAATGCAGAAGAAGAAACATATCATTATCGCCATTGACGGGCACTCCTCCTGTGGAAAAAGCACATTGGCAAAGGCAATCGCAGAAAAACTACATTACACCTACATCGACACAGGCGCCATGTACAGAGCCGTAACCTATTTTCTCATCGAAAACAACATCGACTATAACGACGAAGAAGCCGTCAAAAAGGTGTTGCCGCAAATTGATATTTCCTTCCACCATGGACATACTTTCCTCAACGGAGAAGATGTGGAAGATAAAATAAGAGAAATGGAGGTGTCCCATGCCGTCAGCCCGGTATCGACGCTTTCCTCTGTCCGGAGAAAGCTCGTTGAACAACAGCGAAAAATGGGTGATGGAGATACAGGTATTGTCATGGACGGAAGAGATATTGGAACGGTAGTCTTCCCAAACGCAGACCTGAAAATATTTCTGACAGCCGGAACGGATGTGCGTGCAAAGAGGCGGTTTGAGGAGCTAAAGCAAAAAGGCATGGAGGTCACGCTCGAAGAGGTAAAGGAGAATCTCATGCGTCGCGACTACATCGACTCCTCACGGGAAGACAGCCCCCTGTCGAAGGCAGAGGATGCCATTCTTATTGATAACTCAGACCTGACAAAGGAAGAACAACTGGATTTTGTTTTAAACTTGGTCAATCAGCGAACATCTATTACAAGTTCTTGAGAGAATTTCGATCGCGCAACACGTCTCTCAATTCTTTCAAAAAGCGGTATTGGTGCGGAAGGATTTTCTGAAAGGCATCTTTCAAGACGAAGAAACTACCCTTTTCCATTTCTGCAAATTTATCCGTTATTTCCTTCGCATCATCCAACAACATAGATTTCAATGATGGGATTTCGTGCCAATCGCTCTCAAAGGCACAAGCCTCCTCAACGACACCATCTTCTGTTTTCACTGGATCTAGCTCAATCAATTTTTCATCGGCTGCCAAATTTTCTGACACCTCACCCTTTAGCTTACCTTGGGGCAGTTCCCAAAATTCATCATCGGAATTAACGAGAAAAATTTCTAATCCCCGCTCTTTAAAACGGTATATCAGTAATCCTGCTTTTTCTAAAATACTCATTGCATATTCAATTTGGATACACAAAGGTAGAAAGTTTTTACGGAAATAAAAAGAATTTAAGGACTCACCTCGCGCAATACTAACTCAAGTGTTGTCAATGCAATCAACAAAAGACGCTCTTCCTCCTTCAGGTCATTTTTCACGTAGGCGAAAACACGTTGTCCAATTTCTTTTCCCCCTTCCGGAGCTGAAGGTAGGGAAATAGCCGCGACTTCCCGGTCATAAGTCACTACAATAATTTGGTTGTTTTTTTCCGGTAGGGCTTGTGCTAATACTTTTTTTGTTTTTTTCCCATACAATTTCCCCCCGTTTTTAATGGTACCGACTTCATGACCATCAACGATTAGTACAATGCCGTTTTTATTCAAATCAAAGACGAACTCGTGATTGGCAGTCAGTGCCAGCAGGATTGAGTTATTAAAAATCTTCCCACCAAAATATTTTTTAAAAGAATAGGCAACAATGCGCTCATGGAAAAGGGTCACAAATACGCCCCGAGCCAGTAAGCGAGATCCTTTGCGCAGGTATTTATTCTCTTGCGAATAAGAAAACAAATCCAGTTCCTCCTGTCCTATTGACACCAACTCTCCCGTTATTTTTTTCAAACCGGAACGCAAAGCGTCCAACTCTTTTGGCATCTTTTTCTTGCTCGGTTTAGAGTTTCCCATCAACATGGAGAGTAGCCCTACCCCTCCTATGGTAACAATGGCCGTCAAAGTCGCTAAATAAATCATCTATCTCTTTTTTATGTATCCAAACAGCGTATGAAGCAATCTTCCTGCAAATTTTCTTCAAAGATAACAAAGTCTTTCAAAATAAGTTGCTATTTTTGACGGTTGAAATGACAGATATGATAAAAGCAACTGATATATATAAATCATACGGAAGTGTAAGGGTACTCAAAGGTGTCAATTTACATATCCAAAAAGGGGAGATTGTATCCATTATCGGAAAATCAGGGGCAGGGAAAAGTACCCTGTTACACATCCTGGGTACACTAGACAGACCCGATGAAGGCGAGCTTGAAATAAAGGGAGAAAGTGTTTTTCAACTTTCGGACAAATCAATAGCTGCTTTTCGCAATAAAAACATAGGCTTTATCTTTCAATTCCACCATCTGCTTCCTGAATTTACCGCATTGGAAAATGTCTGCATTCCCGCATATATCAACAAAGTGAGTGTAGCAGATGCAGAGTTGAAAGCAAAAAAAATACTTGACTACCTCGGACTTTCGCATCGACTACAACACAAGCCGGCACAGCTCTCGGGAGGTGAGCAACAGCGTGTAGCGGTCGCAAGAGCTTTGATAAACTCCCCCGCCATCATCTTTGCAGACGAGCCATCAGGCAATTTGGATTCCGTCTCATCTACCGAGCTTCATCAATTGTTGTTTCAGCTTAGGGACGACTTCAAACAAACCTTTGTTATCGTCACACACAATGATGAACTGGCGGGTATGAGTGATCGCTGCTTAGAGATGAAAGATGGTATTTTGTATTAGAATAAAGATATGGAAGAAAATCAGACCAACAATCAATCGAAGTTTAAAAGCGTCCGTAACTGGTACGCCGAATGGTTTCGAGATTTCCTACACCTCGAGGACGGACTAAGTCGGGAAGGAACCATCATTGCCATCAAAAACAACAAAGAAATGCGAGGGGCGAATGCATGGCTGCTCGTCTGCTCTATTATGATTGCAGCGCTTGGATTAGACCTGGACTCAGCCGCCGTTATTATTGGTGCCATGCTTATCTCCCCCCTGATGTCACCCATACTCGGCATTGGACTTGCTGTTGGTATTAATGATAGAGATGCTCTTTGGATTTCACTGACACACTTCGGTATTTCCATTGCCATTGCATTGGTCGTCAGTACGCTTTATTTTTCAGTCACCCCGCTAGGTCAGCCTACATCGGAAATACTCAAAAGGACCCAACCCAATCTATTAGATGGACTGGTCGCCGTATTTGGCGGGCTG
The DNA here is from genome assembly GCA_027008975.1 of Saprospiraceae bacterium. GTDB lineage: Bacteria > Bacteroidota > Bacteroidia > Chitinophagales > Saprospiraceae > JALVDO01. Next base: position 3,550 of record JALVDO010000710.1, read on the forward strand.
GCAGGCATTATTTCTGTCACGAGAAAAGACCAGTCGAATGCTATACCGGGTGTTGCCATTGCAACCGCCTTAATGCCTCCCTTGTGTGTCAGTGGATTTGGAATCGCCAACGGTAATTGGAACGTTATGCTCAATGCCTTTTATCTGTTTTTCCTCAACTCTTTTTTCATTGCACTAACGACTTACATCATGATTCGGTTCATGCGATTCCCATATCGGGCACACGTCGATGAACGGGATGCTAGGCGAACCAAAATAATCATTGCCGTATTTAGCGCTTTACTAATATTCCCAAGTATCAGCATTTTGCGAAAGGTCTATCACCAACAGGAAAGATTAGAGCAGGCCACAGCTTTTGTCAATCAGTACTTCTCTAATAATTGTATTGATTTTTCAATGGTAGAGGGAGATTCGACCAACCAACTGGTTTTAGAACTACTCGGCAAAACGGTTCCACAAGATTCCATCACTATCTACGACAGTCTTTTACAGAACGAATACCGGCTCCCCAACACCAACCTTGCCTTGATTCAAAACAATGGCATTGGTCTCACCCACTTTAAAAACATGCAGGTGGAGGTCGATAAACTCCAAAAGATTGCAGACAATCTAGAAGAAGTCAATAACGAGAAAAATGAACAGGAGCGGGAGCTGAATACCATCCGGCAAAAACTAGACAGTATCAAATTAGAGGCTCAGTCCATCGAGACTATTGGTGAAGAGGTGAAAAGTATCTTCCCAAAATTGTCAGAAATTGGGTTCGGGCATCTTCAGAAATTTTCGTTCCAACAACCTTCAAGTCAAATCCCCGTATATACCATACATTGGGATAAAGAAAAACCAAAAAAGGAACGAAAAAAAGATGAAAAAAAACTGTACGATTTTTTGAGAAAAAGAACTTCTTTGGATACTTTGGAGTTGATTGTTTATTGAAGTTGACTAAGAATAGCCGCTTGAAGTGAAAAATAACTATCTTGTTGCCGAGAATAAAAAAACACTAAAAATATGATAGAATCGACTTATGCTGCGGAGGAATTAATTGCACTTGAAGACCGTTACGGAGCGCATAATTACCACCCCCTTCCCGTTGTCTTATCGAGAGGAGAAGGCGTTTTTGTTTGGGATGTTGAAGGGAAAAAGTACTACGACTTCCTTTCGGCCTACTCAGCCGTCAATCAGGGGCATTGCCATCCAAGAATAATTGGGGCGTTAACCGATCAGGCTCAAAAGCTAACGCTTACTTCCAGAGCCTTCTATAATGACATGCTCGGTAAATACGAAAAATACATGAGCGAATATTTCGGATACGATAAGGTTTTGCCCATTAACACCGGAGTAGAGGCTGTTGAGACAGCCATCAAGCTATGCCGAAAATGGGCGTATGAAGTAAAAGGTGTCCCAACAAACCAGGCAAAAATCATCTTTGCCAGTGGTAACTTTCATGGCCGGACTTTGGGTGTTATCTCTGCATCTACCGACCCCGACTCCACGACCGGATTCGGTCCGTTTGTGCCGGGGTACCACCTCATTCCATACAACGATATTGAAGCATTGCGCGAAGCTGTAAAAGACCCTAGCGTAGCCGGCTTCATAGTAGAACCCATTCAGGGCGAGGCTGGTGTTTTTGTCCCTGATGAGGGTTATCTGAATGCTGCCTATGATGCATGCAAGGCAAACAATGTCCTTTTCATAGCCGATGAGGTACAAACGGGTATTGCCAGAACAGGGCGACTGTTGTGTTGTGATCATTTCGATATTCGACCCGATATTCTCATTCTCGGAAAGGCCTTGTCGGGAGGAGTATTCCCCGTATCCGCAGTCATGGCAAATGATGAAATCATGCTAACAATCAAGCCCGGGGAACACGGCTCAACCTTCGGGGGTAATCCCCTTGCCTGTGCGGTGGCAATGGCAGCGCTGGACGTTATCAAAGAAGAAAATCTAGCAGAAAGAGCCCAATACTTAGGTGAAATATTCCGAAATCGAATGCAAAAAAACCTCGTCGAAAAATCAGATTTAGTCACATTGGTAAGAGGCAAAGGGCTACTGAATGCCATCGTCATCAACGACACCCAAGATAGTAGCACCGCTTGGGATATTTGCCTCCAACTGGCAGAGAATGGACTTATCGCCAAGCCCACACATGGCAATATCATCCGTTTTGCACCTCCGTTAGTCATGACGGAGGAGCAATTGAACGAATGTTGTGATATAATTGAGCGCACTATTTTGGAATATAAATAGCAAAAGTGGTGTAAGGCTGAGTAGTTATAGAAATCATAAAAAATGACGTCGATTCGCAATAATGCATATAATAGACAGGTTTAAGACTTTAAAATTATTCAAAAAATGGTAAAAAGAGAAATTGGGCTAATAATCGCCTTATTATTTGTCGGAACATTTGTCTTTGGGCAGGCAACGGCAGTTTTCACAGATGCAGACCGAGCTTACAACGAAGGTATCGCCCTCATGGAAAAGGGCGTCTTTGGTAAAGCACAAAGATACTTCAACGAGGTAATCAATCTGTTACGCCCTGTCAATGAGGAGCAATCCAAGACACTATTGACAAAGGCTGAATTTAATTTTGCCAAATGTGCGGTCTTGCTCGGTATGCCGGACAGTGAGAAGCTAATGCTGGAGTTCATCCGAAAATACTCGCCGGATCCCATTGCCAATAGTGCTTATATCGAAGTAGCCAACTACTTCTTCAATTCGGGGAAGTACGAGAAGGCAATCCGTTACTATTCACAGATACCGACCTATGGCATGAATAGAAAAGATCGGGAAACCGTCAAATTCAAACGGGATATTCTTATTTCGTCAAGCAAAAATTCAAGAATGCAAAAAATGATTTTAAGGATATTGCCGCCAATTCGGAAAGTGATTATTATAAAGATGCCAATTATTACCTTGGTCTCTGCTACTTCTTTGATGGAGACTATAACCGGGCTATCCGGCACCTCTCAGTCGCAGAGAAAAGTCCTCGGTACAAGAAGTATATCCCTTATTATCTAGCACAAATCTTCTTTGCACAGCGCCGATTCAATGAGTTGATTAATTATGCAGAACCCCGATTATCATCCCGAAAAGTAAAAAACAAGAAGGAAATCAGCCAGTTAGTCGGGCAGTCGTACTTTGAGTTGGGCGATTATAGAAAAGCACTCCCGTTTTTGGAATCTTATGCCAGTCAGATGCGAAAACTCCGCGCTGAGGAGTTCTACCAGTTGGGGTTTGCCCGTTATCAAAATCAAGAGTACAGAAAGGCAGCCGAAGCCTTCAAGGAGTTGAGTAATGTCGATTCCAAAGTCGGGCAGGCCGCCATGTATTATCTCGCAGATTGCAGTCTGCGCGCCGGAGACAAAAAGGCTGCCCGCAATGCATTTGCAAATGCCAAGCGAATGTCCTACGACAAAGACATCCAAGAGGAAGCGCTCTTCAATTATGCTAAATTATCCTACGAATTAAAGGATTCAAGAGAAGCGCTTAACGCCCTTCAAATGATTAAGCCAACCTCCAAATACTATCCGGAAGCACAGGCATTGATGGGAGATATATTCCTAAGCTACCGGGATTACAAACAGGCGATGGACATCATCGAAAAAATGCCAAATAAGACGCCCCAAATTCGTGAAAGCTATCAAAAGGTAGCAATGTATAGGGGGATGCAACTATTGGGAATGGATGATTTGGAGGGAGCTAAAGAATCCCTACAAAAATCCCTACAATTCCCCATTGACCCCAAATCGGTCGCACTAGCAAAGTACTGGCTTGCCGATATAGCCAACAGGGAGGGTAATTACGACCGAAGTATCAGGTTGATGGAGGAGTTTTTGACGCTTTCGCGAAATATCACGGACCTCCCCGATGAGTCATCCGTATTTACCGGCAACTATATTCAGGGGTACAACTACCTAAAGAAAGGAAAGTACTCCTCCGCTTTGAAATACTTTCAGGTAGCAGCGGATGGATTAAAAAGAAATAAGAGTTTCATCTCCAACAGCACGGTTAAAACCAAGGTTCTGGCAGATGCAACCCTTCGTTCCGGTGATACGTTCTTCAAAAGAAACAAGTACAACGAAGCTTTAAAATACTATAACGAAGCTATCAACGGGCGCTACCCCGGTTACGACTACGCCATTTACCAGAAGGCCATCATCGAAGGGCTAAAAGGTAATACCGCTTCCAAAATTGCCAGTCTGACAGAGTTGGCAAATGACTTCCCGAACTCACCTTATGCAGATGATGCATTATTCCAATTGGGATTGACTTATCAGGAAATCGATCAGCTTTCCAAGGCGAGTATTCCGCTTAGGAAGATTGTGACCAAATACTCCGAAAAATCCGACCTGGTTGTCCCGGCTTTGCTTCAATTGGGATTGATTAATTACAATCAGGGGAATAAAGAAGCTGCAATTAGCTATTACAAGCAGGTCTTTTCACATAATCCCGACCCTGCAGATGGCAATATTGCAAAAAATGCTCTCGAAGAAATATACGTCAGAGATTTGGGGCAACCCGACAAATACTATGACTTTTTGGAAACTATTCCCGGGTACAAATCAGATAATATC
>JALVDO010000711.1 GCA_027008975.1 Saprospiraceae bacterium
ATAAATCCCGGTGAATTACCGGAGGACGCCTTAGATTTCCTGTGCTTGTATCTCCCCTACTGCCTGCTGAGCCTACAGGCAAAAAAGGAGCAAAAAGCACAGGTGGTTGCTCATTTTGCACAAACCCTCGACGGTAAAATTGCTACTAACATTGGCGCCTCTCGCTGGATTGGCAATCAAGAAAACCTAATACACGCCCACCGGATGAGAGCGCTATGCGATGCCGTTTTGATTGGCAAAGGCACCCTACTGACGGATGACCCACAACTCACCGTTCGACACGTAAAAGGGAAGAATCCCATCCGGATCGTACTTGGCACGCACTTCCAGCCCTTTACTTGTCGGATGAACGCCGAGGATGGTCCTATTTGGCTACTGGGCAAAGTCTGTGACAACATTCCGCAAGGTTTTCACTTTTACCCTATGTCAACAACCAATGAGCACGATTTACTGAAAATGCTATTTACCCTTGGTGTTAAAACCATTTATCTCGAGGGAGGACCGGCGACGACTTCCCGCTTTTTGGCTACAGCCAATGTGAAAATATTGCAATTACACCTCTCTCCCATGATCTTCGGATCGGGAATCTCAGCCATTGTATTACCGGAAATTCATGGGCTGGAAGAGCGCATACAATTTAAAAAATCTCGGTTTATTCCCATTGGAGATGCCGTCATGTTTATAGGATATTTATGATAAAAGCACTTTGGCACGATGATAAAAATACTTCCTCGCTGAAAGAAGTCATTTTGCAGCATAAGGCTTCGGATAAATTACATATTCAAAGCCTTTATTCATTTGTCAGCATCGGCACAGAACGAACAATTGCCTCCGGAATGATTCCTCCCGGAATTGGCAAGGAAATGGATGTTCCTTACATGGAAGGACGGCTTCAATTACCCGTCAAATACGGCTATTCACTCGTCGGGAAAGTAATGACCAAAAATCATCCGCTATCCGGGCAAGTCGTGCATCTGCTCCACCCTCACCAATCTGAATGCCTTGTAGAGGAGGAGGATGTATTTCCCATCCCGCAGGGTATTCCTCCGCAGAGAGCAACATTAGCCAGCAATATGGAGACTGCCGTCAATGCTCTTTGGGACGCAGGATTGACCATCGGCGACCGTATTCTAATCGTGGGTTACGGGCTGATTGGGGCACTAATTGCACAGCTATCCGCTCAATTCCCCGGCGTCAGCGTCCACGTTGTCGAGCAGGATAAGGCACGCAAAAACAGAGCAAAAAAAATGGGCTTCTACCAGGTAGATGATTCCATGCCAGCGTCCTATGACGTCGCTTTCAACACCTCCGGGCATGAATCCGGCTTACAACAATGCATTGATGCCGTCGGACTCGAAGGGAAGGTCATCGAGATGAGTTGGTATGGCAACAAGCCTGTCCGGCTACAACTCGGGCATGATTTTCATTGGAAGCGAAAAAAGATTATCAGCTCACAAGTGTCCGTCATCCCCTCCTCCTACCAACACCGCTGGGATTACAAAAGAAGAAAGGAATTGGTCTTCGATTTATTAAAAAGCCCTACCTTTGACGCTTTCATTACCAAAGTCATTCCGTTTGAAGAAAGTCCGGCGTTTTTTAATGATTTGCGGGTTCAGCGGATAGAGGATTTGGGGGTTGTATTGGGGTATTGAAAAAATATATCGACAATCTAAACAAAAATATGTACACCGTAAAAATAAGACAACACATTATGATTGCGCATTCCCTCGACCATCCAAAGTTTGGTCCGGCGCGCAACCTCCACGGAGCGACCTACATCGTCGATGCCACCTTTTATGCTGAAAAGCTAAATGAGATGAATGTGGTATTGGACATCGGTCTGGCACATGATGCACTCAAGGCGGTATTGACTCCTTTAAATTACCGGAACTTGGACGAGCTACCTCCATTCAAAGGGTTATTGACCACCACCGAATTCCTTGCTAAATACATTCACGATGAGGTAAAAACCAAGGTAAAAGAAGCATTCGACGGCAAAATAAAAATCACCCTTGGCGAGTCGC
>JALVDO010000712.1 GCA_027008975.1 Saprospiraceae bacterium
AAATCAAATAATGAGCCTTCAGAGAAGTAGGCTCATTCTAAAATTCAGACTTACCGCCTCTCGCTCTCGGTGCATATAGTTTACAATCTACTATGTGAATTTGATTAAGCATTTTGAGTTGAGAGCTGCTGTGCTTTTATGCCGGAGAGGCTCCAAGCAAGCATGATTAGCAATAATGGTATTCGATTATTCATAGCTTGTTATTTAGAAGATAAAAAATACACCTACTTATCTTGGTCAGTACTTAAACTGCTCCAACACCACACCTTTTTTGGGTGTTTTTTGAGTATTAAACTCCAACAGCTATGTATTATTAGCAAAAAGTCGTTCCTTTACGCTTACAAAAATACTAACATTATGAATGAAGAAATAAGACAATTGGAGCCCAAAGAAATTTGGACCAATTTTGTAGATTTGAATGCCATTCCCCGCCCTTCCAAGAAGGAGGAGAAGGTCATCGCCTTTATGAAAAAATTCGGGGAAGACCTCGGATTGGAAACCATCGTTGATGAAGTTGGAAACGTCATTATCAAAAAACCTGCATCTAAAGGGATGGAGGGCAAAGACCCCGTCATCCTACAATCTCACCTCGATATGGTGGCACAGAAAAATGCCGATACCGACTTCGACTTCGAGACGCAGGGTATCGAAATGTACGTCGATGGCGACTGGGTCACGGCGAAGGGTACCACATTGGGTGCCGATAACGGTATTGGCGTAGCAACTATTATGGCCATTTTACAATCGGAAGACATCAAACATCCGCCAATCGAAGCACTCTTCACCATTGATGAAGAAACCGGGATGACGGGGGCAATGGCGCTAAAGCCCGGTATATTAAAAGGCACCGTACTCCTAAATCTGGACTCCGAGGATGATACTGAAATCACCATCGGGTGCGCCGGTGGTATCGATATTAATATTGCTACCAAATACAAACCAAGAAAGGTCAAAAATAACTTTCAAGGATACCGCCTCACGGTGCGTGGGCTCAAAGGCGGACACTCCGGAATGGATATTCACCTCGGTCGTGGCAATGCTAATAAAATACTCAATCGGCTGCTGTGGAATGCAGAAAAGAAACACAAACTTCGCATAGCGAACTTCGATGGAGGTGGACTGCGAAATGCCATTCCGAGAGAGGCACACGCCACCGTTGCAGTCAGCAAAAAAAGAAGTGCTGCATTTGAAGAATACATCAAGGAAATGACCGCCATATTGAAAGAGGAGTACCATACCACCGACCCGAATATGGCGATTGAATTGGAAAAGACCAAAACGCCAACCAAGCTAATGCGTAGGAAAGATGCACGCAAGATTACCAATGCGCTCTACGCCTGCCAAAACGGTATTTATAGGATGTCACCGGATGTAGAAGGACTGGTACAGACCTCTAATAACCTAGCTCGCGTGCTTATCCAAAAAGGCAAAATTGAGGTACAATGCCTCACGAGAAGTTCCGTTGATAGTGAGAAGTTGGACTTGGCCGATACTATTAAGTCCGCTTTCAGACTGGCTGGAGCCAAAGTCCAATACCGTGGTTCGTACCCGGGCTGGACACCCCAACCGGAGGCACCCATCAACGATATTGTGGAAAGGGCTTATCGCAAAGTAATGGGACAAGAGCCCCATATTACCGCCTGCCATGCCGGTTTGGAATGTGGCATTCTCAAGAAGCCCTACCCCAACGTGGATATGATTTCTTTCGGACCCAACATCAGAGGAGCGCACTCACCGGATGAGCGTACCCAAATATCTTCTATTCAAAAATTTTGGGTACTTGTGAAGGATATTCTCGCAGGATTTTAAGATTTTTTACCGGGCTGTTTAGAGCAGTCCGGTATTTTTATCCGATTATTTAATTTGCTTCAAGAGCAAATACTTCATCTCAAAACGTCAAGAAAAATTTTTATTTTCACAAAAAAAACATTTATTTTACTGACAATGAATGCAATATATATTAAGCGACATTGTCACTCAAAAAAAAACGCCATTTTTAAAAAAAATAATTATATCTTTGCA
>JALVDO010000713.1 GCA_027008975.1 Saprospiraceae bacterium
GGCTGTTGAGTTGTTGAGTTGTTGAGTTTGTCTCCATCCCTCCCTTTGGTCGTGATGCAGGGTTTTTGATACTAATTTCTTTGCGTCCTTGGCGGTCTTTGCGTGAGAAAATTTATTCCTTATCGCTCATTCGCCTTATCGCCCACTCGCCTTTTCAAATCCGCGCCTAAGTTGACACCTTCTCGCCCGTACCCCAATGCGGGCAGGCTGGGCTTTGAAGTTATCACCTTGTCGCTCACTAAACCTTCTCCCATTGATAATTCAGAATATTGCGTTCTTTTCTGCCGAATTCTATTCCGACGAGGAAGATATTGCCTTCGGTGGGTTGGTATTTTTCGTAGTATTTTCTATCCTTAATCTGTTGGAGGGCATTGCCGGTGACAGCTTCTACAACTTTAAATTCAAAAATAAAGACGTTGCCATTCATTTTGATGGTCATGTCAATTCTGCCTTTGTTGGTGGTATCCTCGGTGATGGTATCCAGTCCGAGACTGGCGAAGTAGGCAAAAATCAAGCTGGCGTAGTAACCTTCGTATTCCGGCAACTTACTGTTAGTGAAATTGTGATAGGGTATCCCGGCAAACATGCCGTATAACACCTCTTTCAAAAAATCCAAATCTCCTTTTTCCAAAGCTTCGTAGAGCCTATCCTGAATTCGTATTTTTTCAGTTCGCTGGGTCGTTAGCGCATCGATGAAAAATTCGTTTAGCGAAAACTGAATCTCCAGATTTGGGATACCCAATTGGTATTTTATGCGATTCCTTTCCCTGTATTTTTTCACAATGGTCAGGTAGCCCGTTTGCCACAATAATGCCGGCAGCTCAATGGTATCGACATCGAAACTATCCAGTATTTCGTCGGTGGCTTCGTAATTTTCAATATCCGGTAGGTAAAAGTCCTTTTCCTTGAGGAGTCTTACTAAAAAGGACGGGTTACCGGTGCTCCACCAGTAGTTTCTGAATTCGTGCCCCTTGCTGATGAAAAGTAATATATCAAACGGGTTATAAACCTTGTCACCAAAGTAATAGTAGCCATTATACCATTTTCTAACCTCCTCCATGTCAACTCCCTGAAGGTGCTCCCGAAATGTAGTAAGTAAGTCGTCGTGCCTATACCCGCATATAGTTGCATAACGGGTATCAAGCGTAATATCCTCCAAATTATTCAGCCCGCTAAAGAGGTTCATTTTGGAAAATTTGCTTACACCCGTGATGAAGACAAAATGAATATAAGAATCGCTGTCTTTGATGACGGAATAAAAAGATTTCATCTCATCTCGCATCAAGGTGGCGGTTTCCTTGTCAGTAATATTATCGAGGATGGGTTTGTCGTACTCATCAATTAGTATGACGACTTTTTTATTATACTTCTCGTAGGTCTTTGATATTAATTCTGCAAAGCACTCTTTGGGGTAGTCTGTGGCAGTACATTCCACACCTACATCTTTTGTAACCCTACTTAGAATCCACTGCAAACTCCGCCTCAACTCAGCAACAGTCTTGTTAACGCCTGCCCCAAGGCTAACCCGCAATACCGGATATTTATCCTCAAAATCCCATTTATCTTCGATATACAAACCCTTAAAAAGGCGTTTATTGCCTTCGAATATTTCTTTGAGGGTATCGAGGAAGAGGCTTTTGCCAAAGCGACGCGGGCGGGAGAGGAAGTAATATCCCCCCCCTTTCTGAATCAACTGCATAGCTATTGCCGTCTTATCCACATAGACAAAATCGCCTTCAATAATCTTACTAAGGGTCTGTATGCCGATTGGAAGTCTTTTCATATACTTTGTGTTGTTTTGCAAAGGTATGTTTAATTAGGCTGAATTTCAAACCTTTTGAACATGTCTTTCGCCTTTGAATTTCATTGTGTCCCTTCCTCTCAATTTAGCAACGCTTCATCTTTTCAGCTTGTGTCAATAGCCAGTTTTTGTTGGCGATAGGGTGTGTTTCTTTTATCTTTTCTAATAACTTATCTAGGTTTTCAAAGCAAATTTTTTTGGACCGGGTGT
>JALVDO010000714.1 GCA_027008975.1 Saprospiraceae bacterium
CGGGATGCCCCCTGACAACCTTTCTCAATGCTTCCATTGCATCCACAGAAGAAATGCCGTTTCGCTCTTCCGAAGGAACAAAGGAAACGGTCAGTCTGGCTTTGTTGGGGGATGTGCCAAAGTCGGGACCTGCATTTGGGTCACCGGTATGCTCCCCTATTTGAGCCAAAATAGCATCTATGATAGAAGCGTAGGGTTTCATTGCTTCCGTCACATCAGATTCAATTTCTTTCATCAGCTCATTCGTCGCTTTAATGTCTGTACCGAGTGGTAACTCGATAAACGCATTGGCGTATTGTGGGTCAGCTTTGGGAAATAACTCTACTTTCGGGGGGAAAATACCCATTAAAAATGTCGCAAGGAATAGTAGAAGAATCGTCCCAATAAAGATGACAACGGGCATGAATTTTTTCAATGCAAATTGAATAAAATATTCGTAGGTTCGCTCCAAAAAAGGCAAGAAGGTACTCTGGAATACAAAAGAAATAGGACGAAATAGAAAAAAGTTCAGCAATGTCACAACGATGGCAATCCCCATAAGATTTCGGAGCCACATCACACTTGAAATATGTCCTAAAATACCAACGATAAGCAGAAAAGCAGAAAATAGGAGGACATTTTTGCGTTTTCTCCTATACGTTTGCTCATCTGTCGCTTGCTGGTCTTCTTTCATGTAGCGAGAAGTTAATACCGGATTGATAACAAGTGCCACAAACAAAGACGAGGAAAGTACGACGATCAAAGTAATGGGTAAATACTTCATAAAACTACCCATTAAACCCGGCCAGAATGCCAAGGGGACAAATGCTGCCAGCGTTGTTGCAGTTGATGCAATAATGGGTACAGCTACTTCTCCGGTTGCATATTTTGCAGCTACCATGCCGGAATAACCCTCTTGCATATAGCGATAAATATTCTCCACGACCACAATGGCATTGTCCACCAACATTCCAAGTGCTAGTATCAGAGCAAAAAGCACGACCATATTCATGGTAATATCCATGTTACTTAAAATGGCAATCCCCAATAACATGGAGAGCGGGATGGCAATCCCTACAAAGGAGGCGTTTCGCAACCCAAGGAAGAACAGCAATACCAATACGACTAGGACAATACCGGAGATGATGCCATTTTCGAGGTTAGAAACGATATTTCGTATCTGAATAGACTGGTCATTGAAAAACTGGTAGGACAAATTTTCAGGTAACTTGGTTCCTATGCTTTTTTTGACGATATTTTTGATTTTATCGGAGGCATCCAGAAGGTTGGTGCCGCTTTTTTTGATGACGTCGAGCGATACCACCGGCTGTTGATTAGAGCGAGCAATACTCGTTTCTTCTTTGAAGCCAAAAGTAACATCGGCTATTTCACGGAGGTAGATAGGAGCATTAAATTCACTCTTGACAACCATGTCTGCAATTTCCTTTACGGACTTAAACTCCCCTACAACCCTGATATTTCTCCTAAAGTTATTGGTGATAATCTCGCCACCTGACATTGTTAGGTTTTCTGATTTGAGCGCATTTTCAATATCTCCGAAGGATACTTGCATCGATTCCATTTTGAATAAATCGACATCAATATTTACTTCGCGTTCGCGCGTTCCTTTTACGTTGACTTGCGTAACCTCTTCTAGTGCCTCTAGTTTGTCTTCAAGGTATTCGGCAAAGCCTCTTAGCTCATCATTGGAGAAGTCACCCGATAAATTGATGGACATTATCGGTAATTCAGAGAGGTCGATGTCGATGACATCCGGCTCTTCTGTTAGATCTTTAGGCAGGTCGGATTTTGCCTTATCAACGGCATCTTTGACCTTTCGCAACGCCCAATCCATATCGATATCAGACTCGAATTCGGCTTCAATAAGGGAGAAATCCTGTAGAGAGGATGACTTCAAAGTCTTAATTTCAGAAATGGAGGCTAGCTCTTTTTCAAGCGGGCGCGTGACCAGATTTTCAATATCTTCTGCCGAATTACCAAAGTACAGCGTATTGATGAAGATAGAGGGGAAGGATATTTCAGGAAAGGATTCCTTAGGCGTGGTTTTATACGCCTGCAAGCCATAAATGACAATCATAATCGTCAGAAAAAGGACGGTTGTTGCATTATCGACGGCGAGGCTGGTCAACCCGAATTGACGAAGCCCTTTTTTGTTTTTATCTTTACTACTCATCAGTCTGCTATTATTTTTACTCGTTCACCTTCCGTTAGTCCCAAAGCTCCTTTGACAATGATGTCTTCTCCTGCTTTCAGCCCGTCTTTGATTAGAATCTGCCCTTCGTAACTTTCACCCGATTCTACGTACTTTTTGGTGGCGACGATGTCTTCTCCTTCCTTTTTTGTACCGAGGACGTAGAATCTACCTCCGACTTCCTGTTGTACCAATTCCGTTGGGATGGTGATGGCGTTTTCAATACTCAAATCATTAATGGAGACAACAGCGAGTAGATTGGGTTTTAGGTCAGAAATGTTTTTGCGCAAAGCGATTTCTATCAGGAAGGTTCGATTCCCGGGGTTGATGATATTCCCGACCTTGGTAATGGGTAATTCCAACTGCCGGTCTAATGCAGGAAAGCGAATTTTGACCTTCTGCCCTTTTTTGACTTTGGTCAAATACTGCTCGGGTAGATCGACGACCACTTTTAATTTTGATGTATTCAGAAGCATGACGATGGGCATTCCGGGCGAAGTGAGTTCCCCTGCCTGCACAACAACCTTTTCAACTTCCCCTGAAGCAGGAGCGTAAACGTTCTTTTTATCTTTTTGCAAAAGGAGTAGCTGCCTGCTTTTTTGTAATCTTTCTAGATTATTTTTTGCCTGAAGATACTGTATTTCGGAACCAATATTTTGCTTCCACAGTCGCTCTTGCCTATCGAATACCGTCTGAGCTAATTCAATACCTTTATCTAGTTCAGCCAACTGCCTGTCAACACCCTCAATATCGATGACAGCAATGAGTTGTCCCTTTCGGACAGATTGTCCTTCGCGAACTTTCAGGCTGAGTACCCGACCGCCGATTTCGGCAGCGACATCAATCATATCTTCAGCCATTACACTTCCTTGTATGTCTGAATAGTGCTTGAAATTCGTTGACGCCAATGTCATGACGGTTACTAAGCGTCGTTTGTCCTCTTTCTGATCTTCAGGAGTTAACGCTTCAATTTCTTTTTCGAGTTGAGTGATAACAGACTTGAGCTCTCCCAACTCCTTTCTCTTTTCTTTCAGCAAAGCTTTTTTTGCCTCTAAGTCGGCGTTGGTGCCTTCTTTTTCACCGGATGAGCAGGCTGTAATGGAGAGCGCCAGCAACAGGACGATAAATAATTTATTGAACATTGGTTGAATTTTTTTCTTTGTGTTTTGATTGAATTTTATAAGCCAAGTGCTTTTGCCAACGACACTTTTGCGGAAAGCAAGTCGTACTTCGCCTGTACTAATTTTGCCTGTGAATTGTAGAGAGCCTGCTCTGCCTGGGAGACCTCTAAACTAGAGCCGACGCCTTCGCGGTATTTGACCTGAGTTGTTTCATAAATTCGCTGAGCAAGTGCCAGGTTTTTCTTTCGTTCGTCCAGGCGCTCTTTGGCCCCCTGTAAGGCATTTTTTGCATTATTTACTTCCATTTCTATGCCTTGAAGCATTTGCGCCTGTTGATTTTGTGCTTTTTCCAGCTCAATTTTGGCTCGCTGCACTTTAGCTCCCCTTCCGAAACCATCAAAAATCGGGACGTTGAGTTGTACTCCCACCAATGCGGTTGGAGCCCAAAAGCCATCCTCTTTGTTGTTGCCCTGATAGTCGTATTGCCCGGCAATAAACCCATAGAGAGAAGGTAGGTATTCTGCTTTATAGTTTTTGATATTTAATGCAGAGAGATGGATGCCTTCATTGACAAGGGAGACATCAGGCCGGTTGGCGAAATCGAGTTTTGCATTCGCCAGCCTATTATCATAAAGCAATAATAAAGATTCTAAATCGCCCTCAACATCAAGTGGCTCCGTAGCGGGATAATTCATTGAAAACTTTAAGACAGCAAGGACATTTTCCTTGTTTTTAATCAGATTGTCGCGTTCCACTTTGAGATTGGAAAGTGACAATTCGAGCCGATCTACATCCAGTTGTTCTGCAAATCCAGCCTTGTACAGCTCCCTGGTTTCGTGGAGTACCTTCATTAGGTTAGCTATGTTCTTCTCGAATATGGTAATGTTTTCCTGTAGTAATAAAACGGGGAGAAAAGCATCTGTGACCTGATTTTTCACTTCCTTCTCCTTTGTTAAATATTCGATGGCAGCATAGTCCTTGTACGCCTTTGCCGCTTCAAGTGCAACGAAAAAGTTGCCATTAAATAACATGGTGTTTAATGTCGCGCTCGCGGTAAAATTATTCTTTTGAAGAAAAGAGATTCGCCTGCTCTCTTCAGGAGTTCCCGGGGGAAAAAAGAAAGCGGGCAATAGAGATTTGGGGACCTCAAGATATCGTTTGAAAGAGACCGAACCCGTTACCTGTGGCAAGCCAATCGCTCGTGTTTCAATCATTCTCTGGCGGGCATCTGCCAAAGTCAATCTGGCATTTTGGATGGTATAATTATTGTCCAATGCATACTGTATGGCGTCTTCTAATTCCATCGTTTTTTGTGCCACTAGGTTAGTGGGAGCAAATGCGACTGAAAAGGACAGAACCAATAAAGAGGTAATAAAAATTTTCATTCATTCTAATTTTATCAGGCAAAAGTATAGGAAAAAATCGTGCGAAGTACGAAAAAAAACACTTTTTCTATTAGATGTGTGTTTCTACGGATGAGTTGTCGTAAATGAAAGATGAATGGCAAAGTGAGCACAGAAACATCCCCAAAAAAAAATTCCTACACCTTAGAAGGGATGTAAGGTGTAGGAGGAATTAAACATACTATGAGAAAACTTGGTTTCAAAGATATGGGGAATAAAATTATAATGCTACCGACATTTAACCCACCGGCTTTAATCAATGGCAAATGGTCGGTTTCTTTTAGAAAACGGTAGAAAGGTGTTTAGCCTAAAGTGGTGGTTAGCACGTGAAAATCAACTCCTCGGATAATATTTCGTAACCGTTCCAATACATTGAAAAGCCTCTTTTATTGCTTCGCCCTGTTCTTTGCTGACAGAAATGGTTCGCCGGCTATTTTCGTAATTGATTCGGATTTTTTCAATTGTTTCCTGAGTAAGTCGATAGAACATATTAAAAGTGAGTACACAAGTGTGTTGATAGCTATGCATATTGATGCTCCTGTCAAACTCGCTTTTGTCGGGTACATCGTAAATAGCCTCGACCCTACCGCTTGATAATTTTAAAAGGACATTAAAACCGTTTTTGATTTTCAGATATTTGTGTTCCGGAACGACAATCGTCATCATAAACGCATTGATGCTAT
Organism: Saprospiraceae bacterium; assembly: GCA_027008975.1. GTDB lineage: Bacteria > Bacteroidota > Bacteroidia > Chitinophagales > Saprospiraceae > JALVDO01. Next base: position 5,399 of record JALVDO010000714.1, read on the forward strand.
CCTGCTCTGTATATAAAATGATGATTTTTCCCTCCTCAATCATCTTAGGCCCGTTTTCATCTTCATACCGGCTGGGTATCATATACCCAATAGAAACAGGGATAGTTGCCACAACCCGTGTACTGTCAAATTCATCGACCTCGTTTATGCCAATTTGGCATTGTGAATACGCATTGTGCGTAATGAAGATGCTTGCTACAAGAATGAGCCATTTTTTCATATTCAGAATTTTTTAGTATTGTCTTGCAAAAGTACACTATAACTCCCACAAAAGAAAAAGTCAGCACCTTTTCAAGCACTGACTTTTTCATTAATTAAATTTCATTGTCGGATACAATTACTCCTTATAACCTTTGATGTCAAGTGTATAGGTGTCATGGTTGTCGTTAGGCGTAACATTGACATCTGTCACTTTGATAAGGTAAATTCCGGAACCCTGAACAATCATGAACATATCGCCAATTGCCAACTTGGTTGTTTCAACCATATCGGTTCCTTTGTCCCATGCAGTCTCCAAAAGCTCTTTGTTATCTGCACTATCGAAGGTGAAACCATCGATTTGGCTGAAATCGGGCATTCTCAAAACAGCACCATTAACGGGCTCTATTTTTTGAATCCAGTTCAAGTCGTTGCTCGGAGCACCGAGGTCAATTCCTCTATCTCTGAAGTCGGCATCAGTTGAGGAAGAAGAAGTATTTACACCTGCATCCAAATCGTATCCGCCTTTGTCCGGTCCGTCGGCATTGTTAATGACAACAGCGGTGTAAAAGGTATTCAACTCTGTCGTTGGAGGAGCGATGATGGTAATCGTGAGGGAAACTTCAGCAGTTTTCCCTGCCTCGTCAGTCACTTCAAAAGTGTAAGTAGTGACGTCTCCAACAACATCGTGTGCAGTAATTGCAAACTCATATGTTTGCCCATCTTTGTCTGCACCTAAAAGTAGGAATGGATTATTAGATGTCAACGCACCACCATTGATTGTGAACTTGTCTGTTGCCAATGAAGTACCGTCCTCAAGAATTGAGGCAGATTTTAGTTGGCTGTCACCAATGGAAAATTTAACCTTGACATTAAATACTTCTCCGGCTTGCAACTCAGCGTCGGTGTCTAAGTATCCGGATTCGGAAACGAATTCGGCTTCGGGTCCCAATACAACCGGTGGCTCTGTAGGGTCACATGAAGTCGTTACGAATAAGCCGAGTAATAGAGCCAATCCTGCGAATTGATAAAAGAATTTTTGCATAATTATTAAAACTTTGTTTATAAATGATATTTAAAAATGCCGTTAAAAATCTGTTGTAACGGCACTACTTTTTTCCTTTTTATTGCATCAAAAATTAGACCAGTTTTTTCTAAAGCTTAGGCAAATAATAAATTTAGAATCTGTCAAACGAATCGGATAACTAAGCCTGCCCTGACAACGAAGTTCGTCAAGGCGGAAGTCATCCCTTATCCGATTCGTTTAACTTGAAGATTGTAAATTTATTTTTGACGGAACTACTAAGGTTTTGACGGCAATGAAACGAATGCCAATGAATATTTATTATCCTCGGCAATATTGTTTTGACGTTGATTTGAAATTATGGTCACAATAAAATTCCGTCTTCGGAGAGGAAAAATAATTTTATAAAATAAAATATTAACGATTGGTCTAGGTGTAGGGTTAAATATTGAATTTGAAAGTAAGCGTCGGCGTTTCTTTTGGATGGATTTCATTCTGTCGTTTTTTTAGTGGTGGAGGTTTCAACCGACAAGAAAAGACAGCGAAGCGCTATCGAAGCATCAAAATAGGTAACAAAATGAAATGCACCCTTTCTTTTGTGCTTGAAATGCTTTTTAAGAGTACAAATTAGAATGAGTAGTCCGTTTTAACTTACCTTTGCATAAAATAATAATACACTATGCTTTGGACGGCTTTTATGATTGGTTTAATGGGGAGTTTGCACTGCGTTGGAATGTGTGGTCCGATCGCTATGGCATTACCGTATCAAAAGCAATCAAAATTTGCGCTATTGGCAAGTACATCTGCCTATAATATTGGGAGAGTTATTACTTATAGCCTGTTGGGGCTTATTATAGGGTTACTGGGGAAAGGTGTATTTATTGCCGGATTACAACAGGCTTTATCCATCGGTGCGGGCATTGTATTGTTAATTATTGCGATTTTTGCAATTGAGGTAGAATCAAAGCTACTGTCTTTAAAGTTTGTCCATCGAATTTATGGCAAACTCCAAAAGTTGCTAAGGCGATATTTGGCGAAAAGTGGGTATCAGGCTTTGTTTGTTACCGGATTGCTGAACGGGCTTTTACCGTGTGGTTTAGTATATTTCGCCCTGATTGGTGCACTTACGAGTGGGACATCGATTATGGATAGTGTTCTATTTATGGCATTATTTGGTTTTGGTACATTCCCGCTCATGATGGCAGCTGCTTTGGCGGGCAACTTTATCAGTATCAAGCTAAGAAATCGGATAAAAAAGCTATATCCCATTCTTTTAGTCCTCTTCGCGGTTTTGCTTATCGTGCGAGGACTAAACTTCCATGTTTCTCGCGAGTTTAATTTTTGGGAGGATCGTCAGGAAATTCCGGAGTGTCACTGAGGAATGAAAATTAGAATTAGAATGAGAATGAGAATGAGAATG
>JALVDO010000715.1 GCA_027008975.1 Saprospiraceae bacterium
AAAAAGAGATAATAAAGGCATTTACACGCTGAACGGCCAAACCAATTTTCCAATTATCTTTGTTCCTTGGCTCTACGTAATTGGAAATCGCCCGAAAGGCCATGAATTTCAAACCTTTTTGAAGGCAGGCGTAAAAAAATGCAGCGCTTTCCATTGATTCTATATCCGGCTGATATCGGTCGACAATATTTTTAATCGTATTGTTGCTACCGGAGGTAGTACTAACCGTTACACCCTTGGCTTTAGGCACATCAGGGATGATGGTTGTGTTTACTAATTTCCCGCCGTTGAATGGAAAGTCATTTGCGCCAAGCAAGCCCAACTCGAAAACATCGTCAAAACTACTATCGGCTTTCTCTGCTCCTAATTGCGACAACTCCTCCGATACAATCTGTACGACTGTTCCCAACGCCCAATCCCGGCGAAAAGTACCCGCAATTCCGATATTCAAAACCAAATCATACTTTTTGATAGATAATTGACTACCCAAATGGTAAGCGGTCGCCATCATACCGACACCCGTAATCAGGACATCAATTTGTTTACCGTCCTTACGAAAAGAAAAGTCGTCCTGCTGCTCTAAATTCCCAATCAAAAATTCGAGTAAGGGCAGTATTTCCTGTCTCGTAGCCGCTACTATGAGTATTTTTTGGCAATTCTCCATCTGAAATTATTCAACTTATTTTTGAAGGAAAGTCTGCTTACCAATCCCTTCGCTTTGCTTCGGGCAAAAGAAATGTCAGCTTACCAATCCCTTCGCTTTGCTTCGGGCTTAGCAATCTGACTTTGAAAAACAATGCTAAGTGCCGGAGTTACACCCAATACCTGATGGTAGGACGCTGCCACATCAATTCGTAACTTATCCTTTACTTTGTACCCAAACCCAAAGGAAAATTCTGCCGGCCGAGTGGTCAGTCCAAATCTCAAAACCAGTTGTTTTAAGACGTCGTACTCTGCCCCCCAATGTGTCCGGAGTCCAAACTGAATATCCTTTTCGACCTCCGCCATAATGCGAACCACTTTTGAGGGGCGATATAAAAAACCGATTTTCAAAACTGCCGGAAGGGATTCATCATCTGTGATTTTTACACGCAGTGGATTAAAGATTTCCACGCCCAGGCTTACCTTTGGAGAGATGTATGCCATCATTCCTATATCAAAAGTAAAAACGCCCTTATTTCCGTACTCAGGAATAGCGGTATTCGACCAGATCAATGAGGTGCCTATGGCGAAATTGTCTCCTAGTTTCCGACCATAACCTAACGATATCCGTTGCTCATTATAAGCCGAAAAACCAAAATATTGTACTCCCAACCCTAGCGTTCCCGTCTTACCAAAAGAGTGTGCAACGGCAGCCGAAACAGCCCTGATTTCATTCAGCAAAAAGCGTTGTTCGGAATTAATGGAATAGGATGTATTCCGGATGCCAACCAACCCTGCCTGATTCGAAAAAATACTATTGACATTAGAAAAAGTAACGGCTGCCCCACCTAACCCGAGGGAACGTGCACCTATTGCGACAGCGGTTCCATTTTGTCCGACAAGCCAATTATTAACGCCCAAAAACAATAAAAAAGTAATTATTAATCGCATAGTGAAACAAAACTAAGCAATGCACCGGTAATTATTGTAAAAATCCTTGGTATTTTTTCAAAACAAATTTTACCTTCGGTCTTTCATTGAACAAAAAAACATCTATGAGTTACCGTTCTTTGCGGCAATGTACTGAAGACCTCGAGCAATCCGGGCAACTGATTCGCATAAGAACAGAAGTTGACCCCTATTTGGAAATGGCAGAAATCCAACGGAGAGTATATGAAATGCAAGGACCTGCTTTGCTTTTTGAGAAGGTCAAAAACAGCCCTTTTGAAGCCGTATCCAATCTGTATGGCACCAAGGAACGGACAAAGTACATTTTCAGAGATACACTACAACGCGCAATGGAATTGATAGCGATAAAAGCAAAGCCAGAAGAGGCCATCAAGCACCCATTGAAGTACTGGAGAGCGCCCTTTACAGCAATCACTGCGCTACCTAAAAGAAAAAGACGAGGTGGAGCAATTTTCTACAAAAAAACGACCATCGATCAACTTCCTCAAATAGTTTCGTGGCCGATGGATGGAGGTGCTTTTATCACCTTACCCCAGGTTTTTACGCTGCCTCCTGACTCTGACCAAATTATGCAATCCAATGTAGGTATGTATCGAATCCAACTAAATGGCAACGACTACCTACCCAATGAGGAAGTCGGTATGCACTACCAAATCCACCGAGGGATTGGCATTCACCATCAAGCCTATTTGGGAAGTGAGGAACCCTTCCGCTGTTCGATTTTTGTAGGAGGACCACCGGCAAACGCTTTTTCCGCCATCATGCCCCTTCCGGAAGGGTTATCCGAATTGGCGTTTGCGGGGCTACTCAACGGACGACGATTTCGCTATGCGAAAAAAGACCATCATTATTTTGCCACAGAGGCAGACTTTGTCATCACTGGTGTCATTCAAAAAAGAGAACTCAAGCCGGAGGGTCCTTTCGGTGACCACCTCGGCTATTACAGCCTAAAACACGACTTTCCAGTGATGAAAGTAGAACAGGTTTACCACCGAAAAAATCCGTTATGGCACTTTACCGCCGTAGGACGCCCCCCACAGGAGGATTCCAGTTTTGGTTATCTGATACACGAGTTGGTCAGGGATATTTCAAAGCAGGAGTTTCCGGGAGTAAAGGAAATACATGCCGTTGATGAGGCAGGCGTTCACCCCCTACTACTCGCTATTGGCTCGGAGCGATATATGCCATTCCGACAAAGGGAAAAACAACCGGAGGAAATACTAATCCAAGCCAACAGGATATTGGGCAGTGGTCAGACCTCGCTTGCCAAATTCCTGCTCATCGTAGATGGAAGTGACCACCCCAATTTACGCACTAGTGACAGTAAGGCATTTTTCCGGCATCTGCTCCAACGGGTCGATTGGCGTCGGGATTTGCATTTTCAAACTAAAACCTCCATTGACACCCTAGACTATTCGGGCAGCGGATGGAACGAAGGGAGCAAGGTTGTGGTTGCTGCGAGTGGTCGCATAAAGAGGGAACTTAGCGCAACATTACCTGATGATTTTCAGCTTCCAAATGGCTTTTCCAACCCAAAATTTGCAACAGAAGGAATTTTAATTATTTCCGGACCAAAATTTAGCATAGAAAACAAAAAAAATGAATTATCTTCGTTGAAAACTATTCTAGAAAGACAAAAACTAGATAAAATTCCATTGATTGTCATCGTAGATGATGCTTCTTTTACAGGGCTTAATTGGAACAATTTCCTGTGGGTAACGTTTACACGCACAAACCCTGCTGTTGATGTTTACGGAACGGAGTCTTTTAGCAAAAATAAACACTGGGGCTGTGGCAACAATTTGATACTGGATGCGAGAATCAAACCGCATCATGCACCGGAATTAATCCCGGATAAAGAAACCGCCCTAAAAGTTGACAAATTATTCAGAAAGGGGGGAGATTTATATAATATTAAGAAAGTAGAATAAGCTAATGTTTTCGGAGAAATACTATCCACCGGAGGTGAAAGGACAAGATTTAGACAACTATCTGTCGAGGGGCTGGTACAGGATGGGGCAGAGTATCTTCACCACCCATTTTTTATGCTTTGGGAGCCAGTTTTACTCCGCTTTGTGGATACGACTCCCCCTACAAGACTACAAACTGAGTAAAAGCCTTCGGAAACTACACAACAAAAACCAAAAACACTTCCGCGTACAATATCAGCCCTCCATCATTAATGACGAGAAAGAAGCACTCTATCAAAAATACCGTAAAAATTTCCCTGCGCCACTTTCACCGAGCCTGAAGGAATCACTGCTTGACCTAGAGGATCACAATATCTTTGACACATACGAGGCTGCGGTTTACGATAAAGATAACAAATTGGTAGCCTGTAGTTTTTTTGATATTGGAAAAGAAAGCACTGCCAGTATTTTGGGCATTTACGACTCTGATTATGCCAACTTCAGCCTTGGGCTTTACACCATGGTATTGGAAATATTATTTAGTATCAAGAACGGGTTCAAATACTACTATCCCGGATATGTCGTACCAGGATATACGCGATTTGATTACAAACTGAGAATTGGGGATGTTTTTTACTACCATTTAAAATCGGACAATTGGATACCTTTCGATGAGAAAGCCCGTACAAACACACCATTACTTGAGATGGAATCACAACTCGAAGCCGTACGGGAACGCATAGCACACTTTGGCATCAAAGGAATACTCAAATATTACCCCATGTTCGAGGCGAATCTCGTTTCCTTTTCATTGACGACCTATTTTGATTTTCCGGTCTTATTGCAAATCAAACTCAACCACCTTGATGATCAGGAACAGACCGACTTTTTCATCGTGGTTTACAACACTAGAAGTGGCTTTTTCCAACTAATTCACTGCCTGCCATTTGACAGTCCATTTTTTTATTTCAAAGCGGAATTTGTCCAGTCTTTTAATGAAAATAAGGATAAATTTTTATTGAGATTAATAACTGTCGCAGATGTTTTGCTTGAGACAAAAAATACAAACCGCCTTGTGATTGGCATTCAGGAACTCGCACATCGGAAAAATAAGCTATAAAATCGAGAAATGTCTGCAATATTTCATCTATTTAATATGATATGTAGTACCTTTGAGTTCCTCGATAAACCGACAGACAAAGATTTTATTTAATATAACTATTCAATTATTTACTAAAAACTGAAAAAATATGAATTTTAGAAAGTTTACATTATTCACTTTATCATTACTGCTGAGTGTAGGGTTGTCATTCGGGCAGACTATCTACTTGGAAGAACATTTCGACGGCGGGCTTCCCGACACCTGGAACAGCCTTGAAGTGAGAGGTAATGGAGCTGCCGATGCTTCTTGGACGTACACGACAACAGGCCCTGCAGGTAGTTTCTCTATCGGTCCCATCGCCTCAACGACCGCAGCTAATGGTTGGATGATTTTCGATTCAGACCTAAACTGCTCCGGTGAGCAGGAAGCATGGTTGATTTCTCCTCAAATTACTATAAACGACTTGAGCAGCGTATGGTTGGTTTTTGAATCATTCTATCGCAATTACAATGACCGTGCCCTAATCCGAATCGGTACGGATATGAACGATTTGGAAAGCTGGGAAACAGTGGAAGCTTTCCCCGGAATTGGTCTTAATGAATACGAGCCGGGCGTTAATGACGGTAGTGTGGCTGCTAACCCTTTCGTTTATCAGGCAAATTTATCCGAGGTATTCCAAACCATTGGTGGAACGCAATTTTTTATTGCATTTGAGTTTCTTTCCGACGGAACAACAGGTAGCGCGGGTTCCGGTCCCGGTTGTGCTTATGCATGGCAGGTTGACGATATTGTGTTATCTAACCAAGACCCACGGGAGCCTGTTAATATGCAGTTGAATTCATTTTATGCCATTTCAAGAAACATTATTATGCCGGCTTCTCAGGTAGAGCCTATTAGCTTCCTTTGCGATATCAGCAATCAAGGAAGTATGACTGTTCCTGCTTCAACAGTTACCGTAAATGTAGTTGATGCTAACTCGGGGAACACCGTCTTCACAACATCAAAGTCTTACGGTGAGATTACGCCTGACTCCGTTGCCGAAAATCAGGTTATTGGGGATAGCTTCACACCTGATGCAACTCCGGCTGCTTATACCGTCACCTATTCTGTACAGCCTGATGGACTAACCGATACTGACCAAAGCAATAATGAGCGATCTTATGACTTTATCGTAAGTGATACATTATTCCAAAAGTCGCAGGCACCTTATACGCCTATCTCAGCCGTCAATGATGCATCCTATAGCCTTGGAAATGTTTACCATGTACCCAACGGAGAGACCCTTTGGGCAAGATATTTGACGATGGCCTTCTCTAATGCCAGCGAGCTTGTCGGACAAACAATCACTACGTTATTGTACGAATGGGATGGCGACACTAATGGCGATGGCGTTATGAATTTGGCGGAGGTCACAACAGGAGGCCCTGTTGTCTTTAATTCTTATACTTTTGACGGCACAGAAGACGATCAGGCAATTACCATTCCGGTTGATGCAGATCTAGCCGGTTATCCTTTGAGTGACGATAAGTTTTATGTATTGGTAATGCAATACGTCTCTCCTGATGGAGAACAGACCATCTCAACACTAGCCGGACAATCAATTGATTATGGAGCAACCAGCTTGTTGATGAACGACACACTTGGGGTCGCAGAATACTTTTCTGCATTTGCACAGGGTACTGAATCTGAGTTGACCGTTGGCTATACAACACTTATTCCGTTGATGAGAATGAGTATTGGTGACATGCCTATTACCGCCAACCAGAATCCATTACTTCCTGACGGAGCTGTCAACCTATTCCCTAATCCGGTATCTAATGTTGCCAACCTATCTTTCGATTTAGAAAATGCTTCTGATGTGAAAGTTAAGATTTATGACATCACAGGAAAACTGGTCATTAATTCTGAGTATGATAATGTTCAGAACAATACCATTACTGTTAATACCAAAACATTGGTTAGCGGTAATTATCTGGTGAGAGTCTCTACTGATGAAGGTATTCGTACCATCAAGATGAGCGTTCAGCATTGATTTCGGCTCCCGGTGGGAGTCTGCATTAATTAAAAAACTGCTTTGGGGGATAAAACCATCCCAAAGCAGTTTTTTTTACCAACCGGCTACGTCTACCGAGTCAAAATCATAGATGGATTGGAAATGATTTCTCGCTACTAACAGGCTATTTTTATAGTCCGGGATATCTTCGGGATGATTGATAATTGCCTTCGGGAAAGGCACTTCCTCTGTTCTGTATCTTTCATCTAATATATCCTGATATTGTGTAAGGCGATTGGCGTAATTGTAACGAAGCATCTCCGTGTATTTAAACATAGCTGACCAATTTTTATAAAACAACTCAGGGTCGTAACCTGGAGTACTATCCAAGTAATCCAACTCCTTCATGGTCGCATTGAGATAGTGAATTGCCGTGGCAGCAACTACTTTTTCCCAATTGTCGAGTATGATGGCTTTTTTTTCCAATAATTTATCATAATCCTTCCTGGTAATGGCAAGACGCGCTTCGTAAAAGGCATCAAAGATGCTCCGCGAAAAGTCAGTATTGGTATGTGAAGCCAAATCGCGCTCCGCAGCAAGGCGTGCAAAGATAAAATTATACTCCGTCTTAAAATCCAACTTACCGTCTTTCAGATAGTCGTCTTTGTAATTCAGCCCCTCCTCGTACCCCGATACTTCTTGATTGGTAAAATCGAGAAAATTCCTTGCTGCTCCATAATACCCGAAAGCTTCGTCAAGGTGGTGTTCCATCCAGGTGTAATTCAGCCAGTCAACACCCGGATAATAAACAATGGTATCATTGTTATCGTTCTCAACATATCGAAAGTAATTGTTCAGACCGTGGCTCCACATAGCACCGCCTAGCAACGTCAGTGGATACATCTCGGAGATATCATATCCCGTTTCCGGATCAATATAGACGCGATAGCTTCCTTTCTTATCCACATCATCGAAGTTGTCCACCAATATCGCACACCAGTTTTCTATATCTTCCTGCGCTTCCTCAACCCAGGCTCCATGAAATTTTTTTTTCATATCCCGAATGGCTGAAATACCGCGAATCGTCGGAAACAACAAGGGTAAGTCTGCCATCGTAAGTGTCGGACCATCGATTGTCATCCCATTATTATCATAGTAAGAGTATAAGCGTTCGTAGGATACCGGCACTGCATTTTCTTCAGATAAATTGTGAATTAAAGTACCAAGGTCCTGAAAAAGGAGATTTCGGCACACTTGTCCGTCATCAATAACATTGGGATGCCCCTCGTGCTCGAAATAATAAAAGTAGGGGCGCTCCGACGGTGCATCTACCGTTGGTGTCGTAACCGGGACTGTCGTTGAGGGACATCCTGTCAGGAAGCACATTCCCAAAAGAAGCGGTAAG
>JALVDO010000716.1 GCA_027008975.1 Saprospiraceae bacterium
CCAACGGCAATAAGTTATTGAAAGTAGAAAATTTGATATAAATGAAAAAACTAATTCTCGGCTTCTATCTCTTTCTGTTTGCACTTGGACTTCAGGCTCAAAATTCGCTCCCCCTTGGTAAATGGCGAACGCATTTGCCATTCACGGAAGGAAAATATATTACACAAAGTCCCAATACTGTATTTTACGGAACGGATTTTTCTATCTTGGCTATTGATAAAAAGGAGTTGTCTTACTATCCCATTTCCAAGACGGAAGGATTGAGTCAGTCCGGGATTCAGCGAATCAAATTCATTCCCGGCAGCAATATCCTGATGGTTGTTTACAAGACGGGAGTTATTGATTTGGTCGGAGAAGAGGAGGTCGTTACAAATTTTAATATCAAAAACTTCCAAAATGCTGCTGTTGGGAAAACAGTCAATCACATTTTTGTAGAGAACGACTCCCTCGTATTACTCGCAGCAAGTTATGGCATTTCCCGTATGAACGTCAATAGTAGTGAGTTTGATTTTACGGCTTTTTCCGGGATTAATGTCAGTAGTGCAGTACAGTATGATGGCTATCTGTATGCCTGTACGGCAGAGGGTGTTTATCGTTCGGCGGTAAACAACTTTTTCTTGGAGGATTTTACGACATGGAAACTGCTGGGGGCAGAGGACGGCTTCCCATTGGATTACTCGTCAAGTGTCATAGCCGTCTATAACAACCGTTTGTACCTTGATATTGATGGGGCATTATTCCGAATGACAAGCAATGAAGCTCCTGTATTGGTACACGAAGAAGATTCGGACTATACTATCTCATTTTTAAGTGCCGAAGGTGATAAACTCCTGATTGGTTACCAGTGTTCAGGCGGTTGTCGCGGAAAAATATTGTACCTTGACGAAAGCGAGACACTGGGGGAAGTCCCTTTCAGTTGTGGCGGTATCCCCACGGATGCTGTACAGGATGAAGACGGTCGCATTTGGATGGCGGATTTGTGGCGTACGCTACGATATCTTCCCGCTATTACAGACAATAAGTGCCAGTTTTTGAACATCAACTCTCCCTTTTCGGAAAAAGCCTACGCAATGGACATCGTTGATAACCAGCTGTGGGTGGCCGGCGGAGGAATTTCGACTGTTTACTCCCCGCTGTTCTTCTCGGATGGCGTTTACTCTTTTATCAATGGCAATTGGACAAATTACAACCGCTTTAACAATAGTATTATGAAGGGTGAAGATCAAAATTCTCCGGATGATGATTTATTTGATGTAATTGCGGTTGCCTACGATTCCAAAACAAAGCAAACTTATGCCGGCTCTTATTTGGAAGGGTTGGCTGTTCTGGGAGAAAACCCTACATTGTATAACGAAAAAAATTCAACGCTGGAAATTGACCCGGCAGATGACAACGAAAGAACCAGAGTGGGAGGCGTGGCCATTGACGAAAATGACAACGTATGGGTGAGTAATACCAGTGCACCTGACCACCCAATCTCCGTATTAAAACCGGACGGTACCTGGCAGTCCTTCAATAAGACTTGCGGGCAAAACTTCCTCTTCGACATCGCCATTGACGGCAATGGATACAAATGGATAATTATCGGCAAGGAACAAAACGGGGTGTTACTGTTCGACGAAGGAGACATGGACGACCCCAACGATGACCGCTGCCGTGTATTTAATACCGCCAACAGTAAATTGGAAACCAATGATGTCCAATCCATCGTAGCAGATCTCGACGGTGATGTCTGGGTAGGCACCGCAAAGGGCGTCATCATATTTGAATGCGGCGGTAGTGCCTTCGATGACGAAATCTGCGAAGGTTCAAGGAGGGTTGTACAGGGCAGCAATGGCTTTGGTGGATACCTTTTTGAGACGGAGTTCGTACAGGCGCTTGCTGTCGATGGAGCCAACAGGAAGTGGGTGGGCACCACCAATGGTGTCTATCTCGTGTCTCCAAACGGAGAAGACCTCATCCTCCGGTTCACAGCCGAAAACTCCCCACTATTGG
>JALVDO010000717.1 GCA_027008975.1 Saprospiraceae bacterium
ATATGACCAAGAAACAACAGGTACCAGAAGCCACAATAAAACGGGAAACCAATAATTCTCTTTTATATCATTATTTTTTGCTAACTCTCTCCAGCACATTACTATCCCTAAAGCAGTAAATAATGCTGTTACAAACGTAAAGATTCTTTCTGTGTAAAAATGGTTTCCGAACAACTTAAAAAATAAGGATTCAATAATAAAAACAAATGGTGGGTGCTCTGAAAAACAAGGGTACAATATCTTCGTGTAATGAGGTTCCAAAAATAGTCCATACCCAAGCGCTAAATTTTTTGAAATTGCAGCATAAGTAACTCCATCTAGAAACATTCCTTTTTGCACTAAAGTCGGAACAAGCAGTGCAATAAAAATTGTTAATGTCAATATTTTGTATGTACTTGTCTTTTTCATTGCATTGAAACTAACGTGAGTTTATCCGCATAAGTATTGAGAAATTACATACGTTTGAGACACTGCCAATTCATTTTTGTCGGATTGCTAATGCATAATACAAAATAAGCATCCCGCTAATAGGCAAAGCGAGATAAACGTAGCCAAGCGGAATACCGAGGGCAGAGGATTTTACTCCGAGGTAAAAGCGGGTATAAACCAGCCAGGAGCCGCCTATGATTAGCGTGGAGATGGCAAAAAAAGCAATGGCTATCCGGGTGACAAACTGTAAGTGGCGTTGTCTTTTTCCCGATAGCTTTTTGGCGAAATAATCAATGGCGAGATGCTCGTTTTTCCCTGAGACATAGGCGGCACCGAGTAGCCCGACCCATATCAGTAAAAAGCCGGCTATTTCGTCGGTAAAAGAGCTTGGCGAATTGAGTACATAGCGGCTAAATACCTGCCATAAGACATCCAATACCAGCAGGCTCATCAGTACAATCAATAGTCGTTCCAGTAAATAGTCGATTTTTTGTCTCATAGCTCCTGTATTCTTTTGATGTATGAATAAACTGTTGGCTGGTTCTTAAAGCCTTCGTACATTTTTTGAACCTTCTCTGAGAAAGGTTTTTTATCGGGAAAAGTAATGCTCACGCCTTCATTTTTTAGTTTTTCTAATGCTTCGTTTTCGGCTTCGGCCCAAAGTCTTCGCTGGAGCTTGACGGATTCTTTCACGGCCTGTTGCAAGATATCCTGCTCTTCCTTCGTCAGTTTTTTCCATACGACTTCACTCATAATCAACACGTCAGGAATAGAAGCGTGTTCATCCAACGAAAAATGCTTGCAGACCTCAAAGTGATGGGAGTTATAAAAGGTGGGAGGGTTATTTTCGGCACCATCTACTACACCACTCTGGAGGGCGGTGTACAGTTCTCCCCAGGAAAGTGGTGTCGGTGAGCCGCCTAGCGCGCTAACCATTTCCATAGCGGTTTTGCTTTTCATCACCCTTATTTTCAAACCTTTCAAATCATCCGGTTGGGTTATGTCTTTTTCCTTTGTGTAAAAACTGCGGCTGCCGGCATCGTAAAAGCACAACCCCCGAATCCATTTATCTTCGGTACTTAGTAACAAATCACGTCCTACTTCACTATCGCATACTTTGAAGTAATGCTCCTTATCCCTAAACAAATATGGGAGTCCGATGGCTTTGTAATCGGGCGCAAAACCCTCGAGGACGGCCGCGGAGACCTTGGTCATGGCAAGGCTGCCAATTTGCAACAACTCGACGTTTTGCTGTTCTGAGCCCAACTGTCCGCCCGGGTAAATTTTTATCCTGAGCTTGTTATCTGATAATTCGGCACATCGTTTTGCCATAAAAACCATAGCTTTGGAGACTGGGTGCTCGACGGGAAGCGCATGAGCCAGCTTTAGGGTCTTGCCCTTTTCTTTAATCCGGCATTGCGTCATCAGTAACAGAGGTAGCAGTAGTATTGATAATTTGACAGGCATAGCTTACGATTGTTTAAGTGTTTGAATGAGTGCTATAGTCTCTTTGACCGTTTTGGTAATGGTTGCATAATCTTCACTGGCAATCAAATCCTTTCGGATCATTTTAGACCCCATACCAACGACAGAGACACCAGCCTCAAACCAGGCTTTCAAGTTTTCCTTGGTTGGGGCTACACCTCCTGTTGGCATGACGTCAATCCATGGAAATGGACCTTTGATAGCCTTCACAAAATCAGGACCACCAACCGATGAACCGGGAAAAATCTTGATAATTTCCGCGCCCAACTCCAATGCCTGTATCACTTCTGTTGCCGTGCCGCAGCCGGGCGCCCAAAGGACTTTTCGCCGATTGCAAACTCTGGCCATTTCTTCGACGAGGACTGGTGAAACGATAAAATTAGCGCCGAGTTGTAAGTAGAGCGCGGTCGTCCCTGCATCAATGACGGAGCCAACACCGAGGATGGCATCATCGTATTCCGACAATAGATGTTTGTTCAGTTGGGCGAATACCTCATGGGCAAAATCACCCCGGTTTGTAAATTCAAAAACGCGAATGCCTCCTTTGTAGCAGGCGGCTACAATTTTTTTACAAATCTCAACATCATGATGGTAAAATACCGGAATCACACCTGTTCGATACATTTCTTGTATCACATTTACGCGAGAGAATTTTGCCATTACTAAATCTTATGCAATCGTTTGTATTGTAAAATAATGCTCCAAAATAAGCACGATAATCGGAATAAGCAATATTTTTTTCAAGAACTTATGCGAATGCTAAAAATCAACATTTATTTTGATTAAAATCATAACGCTAATTGATTTAAATGAATACTTTTGTTCAAAATAATTTAATAAATTTATCAAAATCAATAAAAATGAACTTAGTTGCACCGGTATCTAGAATAATGACTAAAGAGTTGATTACCCTTGGCGTTAACGACTCTTTGGAAGATGTTAAAAAGTTATTTGATACTCATAGCTTTCACCACATTCCCGTTGTCGATAAGGATGGAAAGTTATTGGGAATCGTCAGTAAGCAAGATTTTTTGTATTTTCTCCATGGATTTTCGGATAAAAGCGGAGATGAGACGGGCCATGCATTATTGAATAAGACTAAAGTCGAAAAAATAATGACAACCGGTCTTGCAAAATTAGAGCCTACAATGCACATCAACGTCGCACTAGAGGTATTTAAGGAAAACCTGTTTCACGCCCTGCCTGTGGTAGACGACGACGGCAAGTTAGTCGGTATTATTACTACTTATGATATTATTCGGGCTATCTCCGAAGATCCAATCGCACTGGAGGATTATAAGAGGTAAGCGAGCCTTAAATAATTCGTTCGAGTCTATCCGCGTCAAGGAGGATGATCTTTCCTTCCTGGATGTCGATATAGCCGTCCTCCTTGAATTCGGTTAGCATACGGATGACGCTCTCCTTTGCTGTGCCCACAATGTGTGCCAAATCCTCTCGTAAGATGGAAATTGAATCACTGTCCTGTGCGCGTAACTTCTTGTGTAAGAATAGGAGGGCGTTTGCTACTCTTTTCCTTACCGAGTCGTAAGCAAGGCTAAGTAGTTGATTCTCCTTTAAGACGATATTTTGCGACATCAGTTTGATGATGTGAAGGGCCGTATGGTTATTAGAGAAGAATAGTTTCAGAAAGTCTTCCTTACCTACTTCGTAGATTTCGGAGGAAGAGAGGGTTGCCGCGGAGAAGTTGTAAGGCTCGTTTTTGATTAAGGAGGTGAAACCGATAATTTCACCCGGTGTTTTTACGTTAAGGATAAATTCTTTGCCAAATTCATTCGTTTTATAAATCTTAACAAAGCCCGATTTGATGTAAAATAGATTCCTTGGGTTTTTCCCTTCCTCGAATAAAATTCTCTTTTTGTTGTATTGTTTCAGGGGTGAATTTTTGGCTAATTCCTGTAGCTTTTCATAGCCTTTATCCTCGTTGAGGAAGGAAATCCATATTTTTTCTGTTTTGTCAAATTTATTCTTGATATGTTCATCCTTTTTGAGGCGAACTTCTATTACGCGGAGTAATTCATCTTTAAAAAAGGGTTTTTGAATATAATCATCGGCGCCCAGATTCATCCCTCTTCGAAAATCCTCTTTCTCTGTTTTTGCTGTCAAAAAAACAAATGGAATATCAGCAGTTTCGATTTTTTCTCTCAAAATTTTCAACACTCCGTATCCATCCAACTTAGGCATCATGACGTCGCACAAAATAAGGTTGGGTTCTTCCAATTGAGCTAGCTCAACACCTACCGTTCCATCTTCAGCTTCGATAGTTTCGTAGCCTGAGAGTGTCAGGATTTCGGATAGGTTTTCCCGCACTTCATCGTTGTCTTCTATGATAAGAATTTTTTTCAAGCGAAATCAATTTAATTATGAGTGTAAGGCGCCCCTTATCGAGTCCACCAAGGAGGCTCAATATAATACTTCGCTGCTAAGATATGTAAAACGAACTATTTTGAATAAAAAAACAACTTTTATTTAAAATAATACCCGAATTTACGTTATTTCAGCTTTCATTTTCTCCGCATTGTCAGCGACTTGAAGGGCTTCTATGATTTCGTCGATTTGCCCGTCCATTATTTGATCCAGATTGTACAATGTCAAATTGATACGGTGGTCTGTTACCCTGTTTTGAGGAAAATTATACGTTCTGATTTTGCCGGATCTGTCACCTGTACCCACGAGGGATTTTCGCTTGGCAGCCTGTTCTGAATTGAATGATGCGCGCTGTTGTTCGTATATTTTTTGATAGAGTCGTTGGAGGGCAATTTCTCTGTTTTTTATTTGGGAGCGCCCGTCTTGACTCTCAGATACGACACCCGTAGGGATATGTGTAAATCGCACCCCTGATTCCGTCTTATTGACATGCTGACCACCTGCTCCGCTCGACCGAAAAGTATCTACTTTTAAATCGGATTTTTTAATGTCTACATCCTCCATTTCTAGTTTCGGAATGACGACAACCGTTGCGGCGGAAGTATGCACTCGCCCCTGCGATTCGGTTTTTGGCACGCGTTGTACACGATGGGCTCCGGACTCGAATTTGAGGCGTCCATAGACGTCATCACCGGATACCTCCAATACGATTTTGCTGTAACCTCCGGATGAGCCCTCACTAATAGAGACAATTTCAGTTTTCCATTTTTTACTGTCAAAATAGCGGGAATACATGCGATACAAATCACCGGCAAAGATGGCGGCTTCGTCTCCTCCTGTCCCGGAACGGATTTCCACAATCACATCTTTTTCGTCCTCGGGGTCTTTCGGAATTAATAAGATCTTCAATTTTTCTTCCAGTGCTGCTTGCTGAGGTTTCAATTCTTCGAGCTCCATTTCTGCCATTTCTGCCATTTCGGAGTCGTTGAGCATCTCCTTGGCTTCTTCGATATGATTCAGCACCAACTTGTATTCTTTGGTAGCCTCAACAATTTCCTTCAAGTCTTTGTATTCCTTGCTTACCTTTTTATACCGGCTCATATCCGACATAATGGAAGGGTCGGACATGAGTTCCTCTAAGTGATTAAACTTCTCGACTATAGCTTCAAGTTTGTCTAGCATTTCTTTTCTTTTTATCGCTATTACTCTTCTACTTTTTTCCCCCCGCCAAAAATGCGATGCCACCCAAATCTTATGGCAATCAGCAACCCGATAAAAATCAATATCACCTTTTCGAACCGAACGTAAGAAAATACAATAATGCGGGTGCTATCAATAAACCACATAATGGCCAGCGTCGCTGCAATCATTGTCACCAGTGCACCCAACTTCCCTATTCCGGGCACGTAATCGAGGTTGACGTTCTTCCTGATTATGACAAAGGTGAGCAACATACTGACAATTGGCAAAATTTGATTATAAACATCGGTATCCATGATACTCCTTCGCTCAAACAAAAAGAGATAAATATTCAGGGTGACCGCAAAAATTCCCGGAATACTGACAAGATAAATAAGCACCGAGTATAATTGCTTCCAAGGCGTCAGGTGTCCTTCATCCTTGCCAAACCATCCACCCAAAAGGGCAGTAAATGGAATAATGGTAAAGAAAAAAACGACATAAGCCGGATTATCACCTATTACTTCAAATAATTCTTGTAATGTCATTTCTCAATTTTTACAAATCTAATAAAAGACTAACAGGATCTTCTAATAATTTTTTCACTTTCACTAAAAAAGTTACCGAAGTACTGCCGTCTATAACACGGTGGTCATACGAAAGTGCCAGATACATCATTGGTCGAATAACAACCTCTCCGTTTACCGCAACCGGTCGCTGTTGGATAGTGTGCATCCCTAAAATAGCAGACTGCGGCTCATTCAAAATCGGGGTACTCATCATCGACCCAAAAATGCCGCCATTGGTGATGGTAAACGTACCACCCTGCATTTCTTCCAAAGTCAACTTGCCATTTCTTGCCTTTTCTGCCAATTCCTTTATTTTATATTCTATTTCCGAAAAGGAAAGTGATTCCACGTTTTTGACAGGAGGTACGACCAACCCATTTGGTGTGGAAATGGCAATGGAAATGTCTGCGTAATCGTGATAAGTGAGATTAGTACCGTCAATTTGTGCATTCACGTCGGGCATTTCCATCAACACCTTGGCACAGGCTTTGGCGAAGATAGACATGAATCCCAGCTTGATGCCATTTTTCTCGACAAAGCGCTCTTGGTATTTTTTACGCAACGCTATGACCTCGCTTAAATCGACCTCATTAAAGGTAGTGAGCATGGCCGTATTGTTTTTTGCGCTAACCAACCGCTCGGCAATCGTCCGGCGCATCCGGCTCATTTTTTTTGTTCTTGTCGCTCTACTGAAAGTTGCCGCTTGTGCCGTGGTTGCTATTGGCACCGGAGGGGGAGTTGCTATTTTTTCTTCCTGCGGCATGGCGGCTAGGGCATCTTCCTTGGTGATGCGCCCATCTTTTCCACTGCCCTCTACAGATGCGGGGTCTATGTTTTTCTCTCGAAGTATTTTGGCGGCGGCAGGCGAAGGACTTCCCTTCGCGAAACTTTCCTGCTTGGGCTTAGGTGCTGATGAAGGCGTTTTTTCTTGTGCTACTTCCTCTTTTTGAGGCTCTGTGGGGGCTTTTTCAGGAGCGGATACACCAGTATCTATTTTTGCGACAAGCGCCCCAATCTCCAAATCATCTCCTTCATTGGCGACCCAAATCAATTTCCCTGATGCTTCAGCGGGCAGCTCCAATGTCGCTTTATCCGATTCGAATTCACAGATAGGCTCATCCCGCTGGACATAAGCTCCATTCTCCTTCAACCACTGCGAAAGGGTTACCTCGCTGATTGATTCCCCGATTTCCGGTACTTTTATTTCTATTACACTCATTATTTATCGTATATATTGTTCGTCTATCTCTTGTGAATATTCATAAAATCGCGGAGCAAAGATATGTTTTTTTGGCGAAGAAGTCCGGTATCACCCCGACAATTATGATTGAACGATGACCTATCGCTTTTGATAGCTATATTTATAGACTATTGCATTCGATTCCTGCCCTTCATTCGAGATATACATATCTCCATTTTTGGAAAAGGCGATTCCTTCCGGTTGTTTGTGTAATTTTTTATCCAGTCGTTCAAGGTGTAAGATGTGATTGCTCCTGTCGAGCACGATAATCATTTTTTTGCCGGATGAAAGTAGGTATAAATCGCCGGAAATTGGGTGAAAAGCAATTGCGGAGGGCGAAATCCTTATTTTACTTTCCGATTCTGAAAAATATTCGTTGAATTTTTCCCGGTTTTTCAAATGAATATGGCTTTTGAGAAACCGCTGAATATCACTTACCCTGATATCAAACCTCGGCGTTGAATCAAGTTGGTGTGTTGATAGAGGAAACTCGTAAATTCTCTTTTCCAGCGGGTTTTCTTCACCTTCTTTATAATACGGATTTCCCTTACATGCCACAAGCAGGCTGTTGTTGTCGGCGTCATAAGCCAGCCCTTCGACGTCATTGGCTTTACTCAATACGGTATTGTACTTTTCGACATATTGCTTTGGTAATCCCAGGTTGACTACCTTGTAAAGCGTACCGGTACTTTTTACCACGTAAACAGTATCC
>JALVDO010000718.1 GCA_027008975.1 Saprospiraceae bacterium
CCCGGTTTCCACCTCATCAGGTAATACCATAATACCATCGTGACCGGTACCCAGTCCCAGTTCGTCTTCCGCGCAAATCATGCCCATGGATACTTCGCCTCTAATTTTTCCTTTTTTTATTTTCCAGGGTTCGCCTTCGGGGGAATAAAGCGTTGTGCCGACCGTTGCTACGAGTACTTTCTGTCCGGCAGCGACGTTGGGTGCACCGCAGACGATGTCTAGTTCTTCTTCTCCGACATCCACCTTGGTGATGGATAATTTATCGGCATTCGGATGCTTGCTGCACTCCTTGACCAATCCGACTACAATTCCTTCCAAACCACCTTTGATGCTTTCGACCTCCTTTTCTCCTTCTACCTCC
The DNA here is from genome assembly GCA_027008975.1 of Saprospiraceae bacterium. Lineage (GTDB taxonomy): Bacteria > Bacteroidota > Bacteroidia > Chitinophagales > Saprospiraceae > JALVDO01. The sequence continues at coordinate 362 of JALVDO010000718.1, forward strand.
AAACCGATGGCAGTTAGCACTTCCCCCACTTCAGTGGGTGAAATATTTATATCTATGTACTGTTTGAGCCAGTTTAATGAAACCTCCATTGATTCAATTTTCTTTTGTAAGCACGCAAAGGTAACAATTGTAATGATGAAGCGAAAGACTTTTACGCAACTAATTTAGATGGGGTGTATAAAAAGAGTGATTTATGGCATTTGCTCCCATTCGAAGCCAATAATATTGCGCTCCGCCCTGCTAAATTCGATACCGACGAGGTAGAGACCATTGTCGGTTTGATATTTTTCAAAATATCGTTTTTCTTTTATTTGTTGGAGTGCTTCACCGGTGGCTTTTTCCGTGAGTTTAAATTCGATGATATAAATTTTTCCATCCGGCATTTTTACCGTTAGATCCATTTTGCCGAAGTTGGTCGTGTCTTCGGGGATGATTTCCATTCCGAGGCTGGCGATGTAGGCATAGACGACACTAGCGTAATAGCCTTCGTATTCCAATAGCCTGTTGTTTGTGAAATTGTTGTAAGGAATGGAGGCAAAAAGGGTAGTGAGCATATTTTTAAGCCCGTCCATGTCCCCGTTTTCAAGCACTTTTAGTAGATTTCTTTGTTTTGATAATTTCCGGGCTGTTTCTGATGTGAGGTAGGTTATGAGTAAGCTGTTAAGAGAGGTTTGCACTTCTTTGTTTGGTGTTTTTAGCTGGTATTCCATCCCAAAGACAGTCTGGCGTTCCTTTTCAATGGTCAAATAACCCGTTTGCCACAACAAAGCGATGAGCTCTATTTTATCAACATCAAAGCTATCGAGAATTTCGTCGGTAGCTTCATAATTTTCCAAGTCTGGTATGTAATAATCTCCCGTTTTGAGCATATCTATCAGAAAGGATGGATTACCCGTTGACCACCAATAATTTCTAAATTTAAAATGATTAGAAATAAACAATAATATATCAAATGGATTGTAAACTTTCTTGCCAAAGTAGTTGTAGCCATTGTACCACTCTTTGACCATTTCCATATCTGCTCCCTGAAGATGTTCGGAAAAAACCGTTAGCAGGTCATCGTGGGTATAACCGCATATATCACCATAGTCGGCATTGAGAGTGATATCTTCTAAGTTGTTCAGTCCACTAAACAGATTCATCTTAGAAAACTTGCTCACACCGGTGATGAAAACCAAACGAATGTAAGCATCATTGTCTTTTATTACTCCGTAAAAGTCTTTCATGGCATCCCGCATCACCCGTGCCGTTTCACTGTCCGTAATGTTATCTAGAATGGGTTTATCGTATTCATCGATAAGTATTACTACTTTTTGATTGTATTTTTTAAATGCGGCCTTTATTAAATCTTTAAAACAATCTTTAACATTCAGCGTTTTTTTACATTCAATAAGCAAATCTTCTTCAACATCCTCTAAAATACTTCTTAGATGATGTTGTAATTTTTCTATATTTTTAAGAACACCCGACCCCAAACTTATTCTTAGTACAGGATACTTCACCTCCCAATCCCACTTATCATAGATATACAATCCCTTGAAAAGTTCTTTTCGGCCTTCAAATATATCTTTAAGCGTATCCAGAAAGAGGCTTTTGCCAAAGCGGCGCGGGCGAGAGAGAAAGTAATAGCCT
>JALVDO010000719.1 GCA_027008975.1 Saprospiraceae bacterium
CAGGTAATCGCGGCGAATGTGGATGAATTCAAATTAAATTGGATAGACAATATAGAAAAAATCGAACGCAGTGTCCGATTTGAAAAAACATACAGCACTATTCACTTCAAAACCGTTGATGGCGATGCTGATAATCTATCCTGGTCTTCCGACGATGAGGAAGAAGTCAAAGAGCCCGTCAAGTGGATTTCATTTTGCAACCAGTTTTTCAACAGTACGCTAATTGCCGAAAACAAGTTCAATTCAGCTACGTTGGCAGAGAAAAACTTTGATGCCGAATCAGATAACCTAAAGTCGTATATGGCACAAATCGCCATTCCTTACACCCACCGTCCACAAGAGCGATTTGATATGACACTTTTGGTAGCTCCCAATGACTTCGGGATGCTTACAGAAATGGGGGAAGACTTAAACCAGATAGTTCCTTACGGAAAAAGTATTCTTGGCACTATCAACCGTTGGGTTATTCGCCCATTATTTAAGTTTTTGGCGGGTATTGTTGGTAATATGGGTATCGCGATTTTGTTATTGACCATCATCGTGAAGTTGATATTATACCCACTGACTTTCAAAATGCTCAAGTCGCAGGCAAAAATGCAGGCTCTAAAGCCAAGAATTGAGAAATTGAAGGAAAAATTCAAGGACGATTCGCAGGCACAACAGATGGCGACGATGAAGCTTTATTCAGAGTACGGGGTCAGTCCACTTGGTGGATGTATGCCGATGATTTTACAGATGCCGATTTGGTTTGCGTTGTATCGTTTCTTCCCGGCTGCATTGGAGTTCCGTCAAGCACCTTTTCTTTGGGCAACAGATTTGTCTTCCTACGACATGTTTTACAAATTGGGGTTTGAGTTACCTTTTGGTATTGGCTCACACATTAGTCTTTTTACCGTCTTATGGGTGATTACGACCTTGATTTATACCTATTACAACTCCAAACACATGGATATGTCTGCCAATCCTGCCATGAAGTATATGCAGTACATCATGCCGGTAATGTTCCTTGGTTTTTTCAATAGTTATGCTTCCGGACTGACAGCCTACCTCTTGTTTAGTAATATGTTTAATATTGCCCAGACAATTATCACCAAAACATATATTATTGATCAGGAAAAACTCAATCGCGAGTTGAATGCCTATAAAGCTAAGCCTAAGAAGAAAAAGACCGGCTTCAGAGCTCGACTACAGGAGGCAATGGAAGAGCAGCAGCGAATAAAAGACCAGCAGGCAGGAAAAAAGAAACCTAAAAAATAGGTAATTGCTCAGGTGCTCCTGTTTCACGTCTAAAAACAGGAGTACCAGAATAGTCAAAAATAAAAGAATATGAAGGGAATCATCAGAAATTTTGCATTGGCGATATTTGCAATACTAATCACTACCAACTGTACTCCCAAAGTGGAACAGATTGTCAAAGAATCCAACACAACAGAAAGGGATGAACAGAAAGCAGAAGCCAATCAAAAACCAAAAGATATTGTAATGATGACCGCTCCTTATGTCGTAGCAGCTATAAAAACGACACCCTGTTATGGTAAGTGCCCTGTGTATGAAGCAACGCTTTACTCCGATGGTAAGGTAACTTGGTTTGGGAAAAAATTCACCGAAAGGATTGGACGATTTGAGACAAAAGTTTCAGAGGAGGTAGTCGCTGACGTCCGAAGCAAAATCAAAGAGGGAGGCATCTTTTTCCTTGAGGACTCCTACCCTTCCCAGCGAAAGTTATTCATCACGGATTTGCCCAACACGGTTATATCTATCAGCAACGGGGCACAACCTAAGGTCATAACGGATAATCATGGAGCACCCAAAAATCTTCTAATTTTCGAGGATTATTTAAAAGCGTTTTTTGAAGGTATTGACTGGACGAAGCAATAAAAGCCCTGCAAGGGGAAGTAAGCCATGAGGTAGCCGAAAGACCGCCTGATAAACCCATTGAAAGAGACTCTCCTGCCAAAACTCAGGATAATAAAAGGCAATGGGACGAGCCAAT
>JALVDO010000720.1 GCA_027008975.1 Saprospiraceae bacterium
CCTGTCTTGCGGGAAGAGCTGAGTATGGCCATCAATGATCAGATACCTTACAATAGCGTCGCCTTTGCAGCACGAGCAAGAAAAATACTAAAGAGGCTTAATTGAATGAGTATGGTCATTTATTTTTGAAATTCTCGAAGATTATTTACCTTTGGGGCTTCAAATCTACTATTTTGGACACAATAAGCACGAACAATTCTATACTACGAAAGATTTTTCCTTTTCTTAACTGGCTCCCATTAGTGAAGAAAACCTGGAAGGATGATTTAATCGCAGGCTTGACCGGGACGATTATAGCCATTCCGCAGGCGGTTGCATTTGCAATGATTGCAGGGATGCCGCCGCAGTACGGGTTTTACCTTGCGATGATGGCACCACTGGTAGCTGCATTGTGGGGGGCTTCCTATCAATTGATTACGGGACCGACCACGACAAGTTCGATAGTTCTCTTTTCAATTGTCAAGAATTTTGCTTCTCCTCAGACAGAAACGGAGTTGTATATCTCCATGGCGATTACCCTTTCTTTTATGGCGGGGATCGTCAAGTTATTGATGGGGGTATTTAAGATGGGCAAACTGGTCAATTTTGTATCCAATTCTGTGGTGTTGGGGTTTACAGCCGGAGCCGGGATATTGATTGCTTTTAAGCAATTGAAGCACGCTTTTGGAATAGAAGTGCCACAGGGTAGTGGTATTGTCGATATTGTAAAATACATTTCAACCCATATTTCGGAAGCAAATGTTTATGTAATGGCGGTTGCGCTCGTCACTCTTTTTTCGGCGATTATTATCAAGAACTATATTAAGAAGTTGAGTCGATTACACATGCTGATTGCAATGGTGATTGGTAGTGCATTGGGCTATTTTCTGGGGGGAAGCTCCGTTGGAATAGAGACAGTAGGGCATATCCCCAACCATTTACCTCCTTTTTCTACTCCTGATTTGTCTATGAGTACTGTCCAAAAATTATTTTCAGGTGCGATTGTGCTAGGTATTCTAGGGCTGGTCGAGGCAGTATCTATCGCCCGCTCCATTGCCTTATATACGCACCAAAAGCTGGATGCCAATCAGGAGTTTATCGGGCAGGGACTGACGAATATTATAACCAGCTTTTTTTCCTGTTACGTCGGTTCCGGTTCATTTACACGCTCCGGTGTTAATTTTCAGGCAGGAGCCAAAACACCCTTAGCTGCTGTTTTAGCTGCCGTCTTTTTGATGGTGGTTGTGTTGTTATTTGGCTCTTATGCCTCATATTTGAGTAGGCCGGCGATGGGTGGAGTCATATTATTAGTGGGGTATAATCTGATTGATTTCAAACACATCAAATTGATATGGAAAAGTAGTTGGCGGGAGTTAGTGGTGCTAGCAGTTACGGCATTGGGCACGATGTTTTTTCGGCACTTGGAGTATGCTTTATTGGCAGGGGTCATGTTTTCCTTTCTGTTTTACCTCGAAAGAACCTCTAATCCACACATCGCTATCATGGGATTTGATAAGGATGGGAAGTTGAAAAATATCAAACGATCCCGGGAGATAAAGGAAGATCCCGATGTGAAAATCATCAGGATAGACGGCTCCCTTTATTTTGGGGATTTGGATTCGGTCTCAAAGTATTTTGCCAATCTTTATACCGATGGTGTTCGCAAGCTAATTGTGATGGCGGGTAGCATTAATTTTATTGATGTCGCTTCCGCCGAATGGCTGGAACAGGAAGCGCGAAAGTGGCAGGAAGACGGTCGGCAGGTTCATTTTGCAGAGCTGTCAAGAGCTGCACAAGATATACTAATCAAAGGCGAATTTAAATATCGAATTGGTTATGAGTTATTTCATGACGAATTCGAGGATGCTTACCGGGCAATAAAGGGGTGATTGGAATCAGTATTTTTAAATTTTTAAATTCAATTACTGTTAATTCTTTTGTCATTTTGGGGATTATGTGCAATGGTCTTCGATATGAAATGGGCGTAGCGATGGCAGACCTGCTGTGCTCATC
>JALVDO010000721.1 GCA_027008975.1 Saprospiraceae bacterium
GAGGAATCTGTTTTTTTGAAGAAAAGACCCTCAATCTGGAAGCTGCAGGTGCTATTGCTGTCATTATTTGCAACTTCGAAGAAGGCGTAATTGGAATGGGAGGAGGCGTAGATGGGCAAGATCCCGATATCCCAACAGTGATGTTGAAAAACTCTGACTGTCAACTGCTGAAGCAGTTGATAAGCGACACGGTAATGGTACGCTTGGTACTTCCCGACAATAATGGTCCTGAAAAACTGGATGCCTGCTTTGATAACGGGGTGATTGAGCACGAATATGGACACGGTATATCCAATCGTCTGACGGGAGGCCCATCCAATGCCGACTGCCTGTATAATGATGAACAAATGGGTGAGGGATGGAGTGATTTTTTCACCCTGGTACAAACGGTACAATCGGGCGATGTCGGCACACAGAGTAGAGGAATCGGAAATTACCTTACCCGTTCGGGTCTGAATGGTGGGGGCATTCGCCGATTGCCATATACCACGGATTGGAGTATCAATAATCATACTTATGATGATATTATTGGCACAACCGCTCCGCATCCTTTAGGGGAGGTGTGGGCTAGTGTTCTTTGGGATATGTATTGGGCTTTGGTCGATAAATATGGGTTTGATGAGGATCAGATAACCGGCTCCGGCGGTAACAATATCGCTATTCAGTTGGTCATGGATGGAATGAAGTTACAGGGATGTACACCTGGATTTATCCAAGGTAGGGATGCTATTCTAAATGCCGATATGATTAATAATAATGGAGATAACCAATGCTTAATATGGGAAGTATTCGCACGAAGAGGACTAGGGTATAGTGCTGATGGTGGCTCCGTTTTTAATAGAAACGATGGAAGGGAGGCTTTTGACATGATGCCCAGTTGCGTGAAGGAATTAAAAATCAAGAAGGAAATGACTCCACTTATTAAGGCTGGCGATTTAATAACCGTGACGCTTACCATTGCAAATGACAAAGAGGAAGCAGCAACGGGAGTAATCGTCTCAGATGAAATAGTAGAGGGGACGGAATATGTAGAAGGGTCGGCTACAGGCGGAATCACTCCTGCTCTAGCCGGTAATACCCTTGTTTTTGAGGTTGGAAATATGCCATCCGGTACAGATCAGACAATTACTTACCAATTGAGTACCTCTACTGATTTTATGTCACAAAGGCAATTTTATGACGATATGGAAGCGGGGGATGCCAATTGGTATGTCGATGCCCTAAAGGGGATTGAAATTTGGGATTTCTCCACAGCACGGCAACACAGCGGGCAAAAATCATGGTTTGTACCCGATACCGAAGATGAAAATGATCAGGTGTTTTATCTCGCAGAACCTATTTTGGTGGAAGGAACACAGCCTACCTTACGATTCTATCATTGGTATAGTACCGAGTTTGGTACCGATGGAGGATTTGTCGAGGTAACAACCGACGGAGGAGGAAGCTGGCATCGCGTAAATGATGACCTGTTATTTAAAAATGGATATCGAGGTAGTATCGCCTACAGTACTTTTGCCATTCCCAACCTTAGAGGTTTCTGGGGTGCTACCGGCTCTTTTGTCGATACTTATATTGACCTGACCCCCTATCTCGGTGAAGAAATAAGCTTCCGTTTTAGGTTTGGTAGCGATATGGAAGAAGCAGGAGAAATTGAATTGGGAGAAGGATGGTATGTCGATGATGTTGAGGTAATTGATTTGTTCAACTACAATAGCGAAGCGTGTATTACTTCCGAGGCCGGAGATATGCATTGTGCGAGCGCAGCATCAAAGGGAACAGTCGTTGAGACCTTCGAAGCGACAGCAACCAAAGATGATATTATAGATAAGTCTACCTTGGCAGTCTTTCCAAACCCGGCTTCCAACCTAGTGTCGGTAAAGTTTGAGATGGATGAGGATACGGAAATTTATCTACAGGTTTTGAATACAGAAGGACGGATTTTGTATTCAGACAACCTAAAAGCGAATACAGGGGTTAATTTATTTTCGGTGG
>JALVDO010000722.1 GCA_027008975.1 Saprospiraceae bacterium
AGTTACCTTCTATGACCTCCTATGGTAATACTTTTTTGAACCATATAAGACATATAAGGGCATTTAAGGTTTTGTTTAAGTTACCTTCGATGCCTTCAATGGTGGGCATATTTTGAACCACATAAGGCATATATGAGATTGAATTGAATCCCAAAACCCCCATTTTCCCCAAAACACAAACCGCAAAACTAATAAGAAAAAGTTAAGCTGGATAGAAAAAGATGGATTTTATACCAATAATGCGTTACTTTTGCAAATAATATCGTTTAAGTAGTGAACATATTTATTGCCGATTGTTCCGGCATTTTCAACTAAAATAATAAAAAAATGAAATTTAACATCAAAAACTTAATCCTTGTTGTCGTCGCTATTGCAGTTTTAGTAACTATTTCCTCTTGTCATCGGGGAGTTGGTTGCCCAACGAACTTTTCAGCAGATTCGCCTGTTGTAGATGTTGTAAAAACTCTTACAGCATTTATTAAATAAAATTACATGATAGACTGGACACCACTTACCTCTGTCGATCAGTTGGACGAAATAGTTGACTTATCGTCAGAGGTTCCTTGTCTTATACTGAAACATAGTACGCGATGCTCCATCAGTAGCGTGGCAAAGCATAGATTGGAAAAGCATTGGGATTTTGATGAAAATCAGATTCGCCCCTACTATTTGGACTTAATAGCCTATCGGGATGTTTCCAATCAAATAGCTGGCAAGTTTGGCATCGACCACCAGTCACCGCAAGTTTTATTGATTAAAGATGGAGCCTGTGTCTATGATGATTCTCACTTCGCGATTAAAGTATCTCAAATAAAATCGGTACTCTAAGAATGGATAGGGCTCGAATTGTCGAAACGGAGGACGGTTCTCACACGGTCATTTCTCCTCAATTTGGCGAAGCTTACCACTCAAAATACGGCGCTATTCAGGAATCTCGGCATGTTTTTTTACAAGCGGGATTACATCCTCTTTTACACAAAAAGGAAGAAATTGCCATTCTGGAAATTGGCTTCGGAACGGGCTTAAATGCCCTTTTGACCTGGCTTGGGACAAAAGAACAACCAGTCAATGTCCATTATGATGCATTGGAGGCTTATCCTATTCCAAAGGAGACAGTAGAAAATCTGAATTATCCTGATATTTTAGATGTCGAAATAAATATTTGGAATAAATTGCATTCTTTTTCATGGGGAAGTGCTATCTTGCTTGCCGATAACTTTCGATTGGTAAAACATCGCGTTCTATTTCAGAAGTTTCGATCGGCGCGGCTTTATGATTTGATATATTTTGATGCTTTTGCACCCGAAGCCCAGCCCGAATTGTGGGATATTCCCATGATGAGAAGTATGTACAATTGCCTTCATTTCGATGGAGTTTTAGTGACTTACTGTGCGAAAGGGTACGTTAAGCGAAATCTTAAATCGGTGGGATTTACCGTTGAAAGTATTCCCGGTCCTCCCGGGAAAAGGGAAATGACGAGGGCAATTAAAATGAAAATGAATGAGTAGGAAAGATGACTTTCAAAAATACGACAATACCGTTTTTGATATTCTGATTATCGGTGGGGGCGTGACTGGTGCAGGTATAGCATTGGATGCAGCAAGTCGTGGGTTGAGTGTGGCGCTTGTAGAGATGTTCGATTATGCTTCAGGAACAAGCAGTAAGTCAACCAAGCTTATTCACGGTGGTCTTCGTTATCTCAAGCAGTTTGAAATTAGTCTGGTGCGGGAAGTTGGTCGCGAACGGGCGATTGTCCATCAAATAGCGCCCCACCTCGTGCGGCCGCGCAAGATGTTATTGCCCATTATCAAGGGAGGCTCTTTTTCCAAATTTACAACAGGTATTGCCCTTTGGGTTTATGATTTTTTGGCGGGTGTCAAAGGCGATGACCGGCGGCAAATGCTCAATAAGCAGGAAACGGAAGCAAAAGAACCCTTGCTCGATAAATCAAGGCTGAAAGGCGGAGGTTATTACGCCGAATACCGGAC
>JALVDO010000723.1 GCA_027008975.1 Saprospiraceae bacterium
AAAATCCTGTAAATCCTGTCGGAAAAAGGGGGGATATTGTCAAAGAAAAATTGCATCCTACGCCACAGGCATTGCGAACTTACAATTATCTTGACAAAATAATGTTGAAAAATCAGCAGGCTGTTCCCCACAGCCTTCCGAATTTGAGATTTCAAAGCTGTTTTACACACTTCTGCACACTGCTCTCTACACACAAGTTTCTCGAAATTTAATTTTGAATTTAAAAATTTAATTTTTTTATACAAAACAAAAAATGGCGTGCATGGCACTCTTTCTGTGATTCTTTTAATTGTTTTCTGTTTTTTAAAATAAACAATTGTAATTATTATTTTAAATGATATATTTGCCTTCGATTCAAAAGCCGTATATGCTTGTATCCGGACGTTGAATTGTTGAGTCTATTTATCTATTTATTCATTTAAACAAGGGGGAGGGCATCGAAATCCGCCCTATTAAAAACAAACTAAATATGAAAGAATTTTTTACAAAAAGGAGTCTTTTGTTACTGCTAATGGTCTTTTTGTCCGGGGCGGTAATGGCTCAATTTACCGTTACAGGTACGGTTACCGACGAAGAAGGGGTACCTGTTTTTGGAGCGTCCGTTTCCGTGAAAGGGACGACGATTGGTACTATTAGCGGCTTGGACGGAAAGTTCTCGCTTGAAGTTCCGGGGAAAAGCCAGACATTGCAAGTTGCTTTTATAGGTTATGCCACGGTTGCGGTAGAGGTGTCTGAAGGAAGTGCAAATGACCTTTCAGTTGTTTTGAAGACCGATGCTGCACAGTTAGACGAAGTGGTTGTGACCGGATTGGCTTCGAGTGTAAAGCGGTCTAATGCTGCTAATGCTGTGGCATCTATTTCTGCGGCTAAATTATCAGGTATTTCTGTTCCATCTACGACGGATGCAGCCTTGTATGGTAAGTTTAGTGGTGCAAATATTTCTGCCAGTTCGGGTGCCCCGGGTGGTGGATTGCGTGTTAACCTTCGCGGTATTACCTCCATCAATGGTAGTTCGCAGCCGCTATTTATTATCGATGGCATCTACGTCGATAACTCATCAATTCCTGCAGGATTAAACGTCGTATCCGCTGCAAGTGGCGGAGGTAGTACCTCCAATCAGGATAATCCTTCGAATCGCTTGGCGGATATTGACCCCTACGATATCGAGACCATTGAGGTGTTGAAGGGAGCTTCTGCCGCTGCTATCTATGGTTCGCGAGCAGCGGGTGGCGTTATTATTATTACGACTAAGCGTGGAAAGCCGGGCGAGACTAAGGTCAAATTTGCACAGTCCGTTGGATGGACAGAGATGCTACACCCACTTGGAAACCGGCAATGGGATGAGCAAAAGGTGTTAGACTCTCACTTTGCTTCCGACATTGATAATTTTAGAAAATATCCACAGCAGGACATGGAGAAATTACTGTATGGTAATAAGGGGCTGCTATCCACTTCTCGCTTTACCGTCTCAGGAGGTAGTGAGAAAACGCGATATTTTGTAGGTGCTACTTATAAAAATGACGAAGGTATTGTCAATAACACCGGCTATAAAAAAGCTTCTTTTCGCGTGAATATTGACCATGAAATTTCAAAGACGTTTGATCTTTCTGTTGGAGCCAACTACATTAACTCTTCGGCTGATCGTGGATTCTTTAACAACGATAATTCGGGTACCACGATGGGTATTTCATTCCTGTCTACACCGACCTGGGCACAATTACAGCCTGACGAAAACGGGAACTATCCGGATAATCCTTATGCTCCGTCCAATTTTTTACAGACAGCAGCTTTGGTAACCAATAACGAAAGTGTTAACCGTCTTCTTGCGGGTGGTAATATTACTGCCCATCTGATGCGCAAGGACAACATGACATTGGATTTGAAAGCACGTGCAGGATTGGATTATTACTCTCTATTCACAAAAGCAATATTCCCTAATACTTTACAATTCCAAAAAGATGGAAATGGAGTAGGT